>JAIYAB010000108.1 GCA_027489275.1 Hyphomicrobiales bacterium | reverse complement strand
CTGCGGCCCACAGCTCGAGCCCTGCGCGAGAGGACGGACCTGCCCAGTGCCTCGAGCAGGGCTTGGCCCGCGTGCGCGTGTTGCGAGTGGCGTCGATCGAACGTGGCGCGATCATGCCACCTTAGCGGACGCACCCCTCGACGAAGCGCAGCCGCGCCACGAGATCGAGCGACCGCGCGTCGGCCTGCTTGCGGCAGTCCGCAATCCTGGCAACGCGGCCGTCGATCTTTTCGATCAGGCTCTCGGTGTAGTCGGCGGAGACGGGCTCGATGTCGCCGGGCCGCCAGGTCTTTGCGAACCAGGGCTCCAGCGGACCGTAGAGGCGCAGGATGGTGTTCCAGCCGGTTCCGGGGACCGTCTGGACCCAGTTGACCTCTTTGCCGGCGGGCGCCTTCGGCCCGAAGAAGACATCGACGGTGCCGTCCGCGTTCCTGAGCAGCCCCTTGGTCTGGCTGCTGACGCTGGGGAAGCGCTGATCCGTCTGGATCATCGAGCGGGTCTGGTTGCTGTAGAGGATGACCGACCAGAAGTCCTTGACCGGCACGTTCGCGGGAAGGCGCAGGCGGTAGTACTTGCCGCCGTCGAGGGCGTCGCCTTGGGAGTCGCGCGCCGTCCAGGCGTACTGGGATCCGAGTCCCACCATCTTCTCCTCCATGGCCGGCGTGACGCCCGTCGCCATGAAGTAATAGAAGATGTAGCCGTCGAGGTTGAGGACGCCCGGCTGCGACTGGAACCTGTAGCCGCCGATGAAGGGAAGCTGCCAGTACGCATCCTTGTAGTAGTAGTCCTCGGATGCGGGCATGTGGAAGGCGACGGCCCGGGCCGTGGCGTCACCGACCGCTGCGGCTTCGGTGAGGATCGCCTTCATGCGCGCGTCGGGGGCAAAGGGCTTGCCCTTCTCGATTCCGATGGACGCCCAGAAGCCGAGCCGGACCTGGTCGAGGGAGTCGCTGGGCTCCTCCTGCACGGCCTGGTTCAGCAACTCCCAGTAACGGAAGTCGGCAGGGTTCACCATGTTGAACGGCTTGCCCGACATGTCGACGAAGGTCGGCGCCTTGGTGGCCGCCTCCTGGCCGAGCGGATAGATGCGGGTTGCGGCCTTCACCGCGTCGACGCCCGGCTTGGGGCTGCCGTCCACGACGAAGCTGCGCCAGATCACGAGGTTGCTGAACGTCGCGGGGCGCACGACGTGGTAGCCGTCCGGAACGGCGCCCGTGTAGCCGGGAGGCAGCACGAGGAACTTGCCACCCTGGCCGCGGTCGGGACCGGTGATGCCCACGTCCGACACCCAGCGATACCAGAGGTCGTTGACGAGGCCGAGCACCCTGGGCGGCACCTCGAGGACCAGCGGTCCCTTGCGCAGGTCGATCCAGAACCACGTGTAGGGCGTGTTGTCGTTCGCGGTCAGCTCGACGGTCCTGGCGTCGACCATCTCCTCCCAGATCGGGACGGTGGCGTTGACAGGGCCGATGCTCAGGATGGCGTTGCGGTTGCCGACCTGGTTCACGGCCGGGAGGGCCAGCAGATAGGCCTGCACCGCGCGCTGGAAGTCCAGGTTGTCGAGCAGCGTCTTGGCCGTGTCCTTGTCGGGGAAGCCGTCGGTGAACTTCAGCGTGCCGAGCCGTGTATCGACCTTGTCGGGCGAGTAGACGCCGGAGGGGCGTGGGGTCGAGAACTTCAGGGCGGGGTTGCTCGGCGGGCCGTCGAGACTCTGCGCACGGGCGGGGCCCGCGAGGCTGGCGGCAGCAAGAAGACCTGCGAGGAGGAAGCGGCATGCTGCGTTCATCGGAAATGCTCCGGGGGTGCCTCGACAAGGCTCAATTTCACACGTCAAGGTAGAACAGACCCGATCCCGTTGCTTTAGTTTTGAGGACGCGGCGCTGTGCGGCAGACATTTTCCGGGGCGTTCCAGCGGGCTGGTGCCTTTGCTCACCTGGGGTCCGTCGTGCGCAGTCTCGGCAGCTCGCCGGCGCGCGTTTCCGAAGGACTCGGTGTCGATCTCGACGCGCTGTCCCCGGACGATCTCCTGCCGTTCGGCGATTGCCTGACCCTGCTCGAGCGCGCCGTCGCGCAGACGGGGCACGCCCATGTCGGCCTCCTGATGGGTGCGCAGTACCGGTGGAACCAGCACGGCATCATCCACCGCCTGGCGCAGGAGGCTCCGACGCTGCGCGACGCCCTCCAGGATTTCGTCGGCTGGCAGCTCGGCTACACCAGCGGCGCAGCGGTCTACCTGCACCGTGTCGGCCGGGATTTCGCCCTCGGCTACGGCATCTACGACCGGGCCTCGCAGGGCAGCCGCCAGCTTTACGACGCGGTCGTCGCCATCGGCTGCGACATGCTGCGTGACCTTACCGACGGGCGGGTCAAGCCGATCGAGGTCCATCTCTGTCATGCCGGACCGGACGAGGCCGGGATCTACCAACGCACGCTGCGCGCACCCGTCCGTTTCAACCAGAGCCAGTACTGCATCGTCATTTCGGGCAATGACGTCGACTGCCCCCGTCCCGGGACCGATCCTGTCCGACGCGAGCAGGTCCTCGCGCAGATCACCGCTGCGCTGGGCAGGCCTGTCGGGACCATTTCCGCCCGCGTGCGCCATCGGGTGCGCCCGCAACTCCTGCGTGGCGATCCCTCCATGGATGGCATGGCGCGGTCTCTGGGGGTGGTCCCGAGAACCCTTCGCCGGCAGCTCGGCGCCGAAGGTACCGTCTTCGAAACGATCCGCGACGATGTCCGCTTCAACGCAGCGCGCGAACTCCTCGCACTCACCGACCTGCCCGTGGGCGAGATCGCGGAGGCCCTCGCCTTCGCCAGCCACTCGGCGTTCGGCCAGGCGTTCCGGCGATGGAGCGGAACGAGCCCTACCACATGGCGATGCGAAGCCGTTGGCTAGTCTGGCGGTGCACGGTACCTGAGTTCGGTAAAGCGGCTGGCTGGGGGACCTGGATTCGAACCAAGATTAACGGAGTCAGAGTCCGCTGTTCTACCGTTGAACTATCCCCCACCGGTGCCTGTGGGCGACGCGTGGAGCGTGGCCGGCGGTCGGCGGGGTAGTAGCGAAGCGCGGCGGGTTTGGCAAGTGCGGCGCGGGCGGCGCTGACCGCGGAACGCGGGCCCTTTCGGCACGCCGGCCTCCGTCCCCGCCGCTCAGTCTTCGGCGTCTCCGCGCACCGTCGTGCGGCGCAGGGCGGCGAGCACGGCGCCGGCCTTGGGGCGGCGGGGCGCGGCGGGGGCCGGCGCGCGCCCGCGGGCGTCCTGCGGCGCAGTCTCGCGGCCGATGTCGGGCAGCACGGCGATGCGGTGGCCGCGGATGTCGGCGCGGCAGACCACGAGGCCCCACTGCTCGAGCTGCGCCAGCGCGCGGCGCCCGCGTCCGGGCGAATGGCTGCCGAAGGCCTCCGCAACCGCGGCGTCGGTGGGGCAGGGCGCCCCTTCGAGCGCGGCGCGCGCCACCGCGAGGTAGGCGGCCTGGAGGTCCTCCTCCAGCCCCGCCGAGGCGGCGATGGCGGCATCCCAGTCGCCGCCCTCGCCGGCGAGACCGTCGCCCGCCCGCGCCACGGTCATGCGGCGGCGGAAGGCTGCGAGGTCGAGCGGCGGCGCGGGCAGCCGGCGGATGCGGCAGCGCACCACGAAATCCTGGTAGAGCAGGGCGGCCGGGCGGAACGCCGCGTCCTCCTCCTGCGCCATCTCGGCCATGATCTGCGCCACGATCGCCTCCACCTCCTCGGGCGGCGGCATCGGCGGCGCGTCGGGAGCGGAAAACGTCGGGCGCGCCACCTCGGCGAGGATGTCGTCGGCCGGGCGCGGCGGCGGGGGCGGCGGGCGGCGGCGCGGCGTTTCGCCTGCGACGGGGGCGAGAATCAGCTCCTGCGCGCCCTCGGCCGGCGCCTCCGGCATCGGCACCAGCTTGGGCGAGCCGGAGCGCTCGCGCGTCACCACCGGGCCGATCTTCACCGCCACCGGCCGCTTCGACAGCGCGGGGCCGAGCGCAACGAAGTGCCCGCGCGCGAGATCGCGGAACATCTCCGCCTGCCGGCGCTCCAGCCCGAGCAGGTCGGCCGCGCGCGCCATGTCGATGTCGAGGAAGGTGCGGCCCATCAGGAAGTTCGAGGCCTCGGCCGCCACGTTCTTGGCGAGCTTGGCGAGGCGCTGCGTCGCCACCACGCCGGCGAGCCCGCGCTTGCGGCCGCGGCACATCAGGTTGGTCATCGCGCCAAGCGACAGCCGCCGCACCTCGTCGGACACCTCGCCCGCAACGCCCGGCGCGAAAAGCTGGGCCTCGTCGACCACGACGAGCATCGGGTACCAGTGGTCGCGGTCCGCCTCGAACAGGCCGGTGAGGAAGGCGGCCGCCGCCCGCATCTGCGCCTCGGCGTCCAGCCCCTCGAGGTCGAGCACGACCGAGACGCGATGGCGCCGCACGCGGTCGCCGATCGTCTCCAGTTCCGCGGCCGGCCGAAGGCCGTCGACCACGACGTGGCCGTAGCGCTCCGCCAGCGTGGTGAAATCGCCCTCCGGGTCGATCACGGCCTGCTGCACCGCGCCGGCGCTCTGCTCCAGCAGGCGACGCAGGAGATAGGACTTGCCGGAGCCGGAATTCCCCTGAACCAGCAGGCGCGTCGCAAGCAACTCCTCGAGGTCGAGCACGGCCGGCCCGCCGCCGGGACCGGTTCCCAGGATCACCTGCGGGGCGTCGGTGGTGCTCATGCGCGGCGAATCGATCCTCGACGGAGGGAGGCCGTGGTTAGCACGGGCGGGCGCCGGACGGGCAAGCGAGCGGCGCCATCTCCACAGGCCGCGCAGCTTTCAGGGGTGGCCTGCCGCGGGAATGTCCTGCCGGTTGCCCATGTGCCGGGCGAGCGCCTCGACCTTGGGCATCAGAGCCGCCGTCAGCGCGGCGTCGTCCACCGTTTCGGCCCAGGCGGTCGTGAAGCAGAGCAGCCAGCCCTCGATCTCGGCCTCGCCGATGGGCGCGTGCAGGTGGCGCGCCCGCAGCATCGGCGGCCCGCGCCGGGTGGTGAAGAGCGGCGGCCCGCCCAGCCATCCCGACAGGAACTCGAACAGCTTCTGCTCGCTCTCGGCCAGCGAGGGCGGATGGATCGCCCGGCACGCCGCCGCCTCCGGCAGCGTGTCCATCAGGGCATAAAACCGCCCCGTCACCGCCCGCACCCCCGCCTCGCCGCCGATGCGCTCGTAGGGTGTGGATTGCGTCCCTGCCTGCGTCGTCATGCCCGGAGCGTCCTCCCTGTCGCGCCGACCCTTACCGCCCGCCGCCCGCCTGCGAAAGCCCGGGGAAGGGCGGAGGCCGGACCGCCAGTCCCTCACCACCCGTCCAATCCCACCCATCTCCTCATCCTGAGGAGGCCGCGTAGCGGCTGTCTCGAAGGACGCAGGATGGCGGGGCAGCGCGATGGTACGTCCTTCGAGACGCGGGCTGCGCCCGCTCCTCAGGATGAGGACATTCCAATTGAGTCAGGATGAAGAGATTT
>JAIYAB010000300.1 GCA_027489275.1 Hyphomicrobiales bacterium | reverse complement strand
CTGGCCCGGCCATGGCGGGCCGGTGACGCAGCCGCCCCGCTTCGTGCGCCACCTCCTCACCCACCGCCGCCAGCGCGAAACCTCCATCGTCGAGCGGGTGCGGGCGGGGGACGGGACCATCGGCGCCATCGTGCCGCGGCTCTACGAGGGGCTGAACCCGGCGCTGCACGGTGCCGCCGCGCTCTCCGTCCTCGCCCATGTCGAGGATCTCGTGCAGCGCGGTGTGCTGGTCAGCGAAGACGGCGAGCCCTCCCTCGCGGGGCGCTACCGGGTGGCCTGAGCGGCCCTAGCGCCGCTCCTCGGCGAGTTCCTGGAGGCGCGTCATGAAGGCCTCGACGCGTCGGGCGTTCGCGCCGAGGTCGTGCGAGCCGAAGCGCGAGGCGGAGCGGACGTCGACCCGCGCGCCCGACGCCACCGGGCGGATGCGGACCGTCACGTCGTCGGGAAAGCGCATCAGCAGCGAACGGTCGATCGCCTCGAGCCGCCCGATGCCGGTGCGCCCGCCGGGCGACGCCGTCTCGATCACCTGCCAGCCGCGCTGCTGCGCCGCTTTCTGCACGAGCTGGAACACCTCCAGCGGTTGCAGTTCCAGCACCACGGGCTCGACGCCCGGATAGGCCTGGAGCTGCGCCGCCCGCGCTGCCGCGCCCGGATCGGGCGGCACGCGGCCGCTGCGCAGCTCCAGCGCCCGGCGCGAGCGCGAGAAGGCGGGCGGGTCCGACAGGTCCGTCGTGACGTCGTTGATGCGCGGCAGCCGCAACGCCTGGACCGACAGGAGTGCCGGGTAGGCCAGCAGCAGCAGGGCGATCACGAGGCCCGCGAAGGCCCGGCCGGAGCCGGGCCGGCCGTCCGCCCACACCACGCCGAAGGCGACGACCGCGAGCGCAATGGCGACGCCGGCCAGGAGCATCCCGCCGCCGAGCACGGCCAGCGAGGCGGCGGTTTCCAGCCTGTCCAGCCGCGACAGCAGGATCGTCATCGCCACGACGACCAGCGCGAACGCCGCGACGCGCCGGCTCCACTGGGCGGCGAGCGAAGGGGGCAGTTCGACGACGAGTCGGCGCATGGCGGCCAGTTTACCGTCGCAGACCGGGCTTCGCCACCTCCGCACGCATGCCGGTCGGGCCGGCGCTGCCGGTCGCAACCCTTGCGAAGGCCGACGCCACGGCGTTAAGTCTGCCGCCCGATGCAAACCGTGGATCGAACAGGACCGAGCCCCTTGGCCCCCAACGCCGCCCCCTCCCCGTCAGCCCCGGCGTCCCATACGCCGGACGTGCTGCGGACATGGTTCCGGTTCCTGCGGCTGCACCAGCGGATCACCGGACGGGCGGCGCAGGAGTACCGGCGGATCGGCCTGTCGATCCCCCAGTTCGACCTCCTGTCGACGCTCTCCGAGCGCGAGGGCGTGAGCCAGCAGGAGATCGCCGAGCGGCTCTACGTCACCAAGGGCAACGTCTCCGGCCTGATCGATCGCCTTGCGGCGCAGGGGTTCGTGGAACGCCGCGCCCTGCCGAACGACCGGCGCTCCTACGCCCTCCACCTCACCCCGGCCGGCCGTGCCATCACCGAGCAGGGGCTTGCCCTGCAGCAGCGGCTGGTGGAGGCGACGCTCGGCGCCCTGTCCGCCACCGACCTCGGCGAGCTCGACCGCATTCTCGTGCAATGGCGCGACGCCGTGCGCGCACTGCCCGGCCCGGACGCGTGAGCGCGGCGGGCGGGCAGGCCGCGGCCGTGCCATGACCTTCGCCGCGCTGGCGCTCGCGGGCGGGGGCAACCGCTGCTACTGGCAGGGCGGCTTCCTCGACGCGCTCTGGCGCTCCACGGCCGACAGGCCCCGGCTGATCGTCGCCGTCAGCGCCGGCGCCTTCCAGGCGTGTTTCACCGTGGCCGGCGTGGGCGACCGGGTCCGGGCCCGGGTCCAGGAGGCGTGCCGGGCGGCGAAGGGCAATGTCGACTGGCTCGGCCCGCTGCAGGGCCGCAGGCTCTTCCCGGTGGGCGATCTCTACCCCCGCCTCCTCGACGAGACCTTCGGGGAGGCGGAGATCGCCCGGCTGCGGGCCGGACCCGAGATCCTGATCAAGGTGTCGCGCCCGCCCCGCTGGCTGCCGGTGGGGCTCGCCACCGCGACCGGGCTCGTCGGCTATCAGATCGAGAAGAAGCTCCTCAACCCGCTGCATCCGCGCGTCGGCCGCGGCCTCGGCTTCGTCGCGGACTACGTGTCGACGCACGCCGTGGCGAGCCGCGACGATCTGCTCGCCGCGCTCGCCGCCAGCGCCTGCGTGCCTCCCTTCATGCCGCTTGGGCAAGTCGGCGGCGCGGCGGCGCTCGACGGCGGGCTGGTCGACAACGTGCCGGTGGCGCGGCTCCTGCCCTTCGAGGAGGCGGGCGAGAAGACGCTGGTGCTGGCGACGCGCCACTACGGGACGCTGCCGGAGATCCCCAACCGCACCTATGTCCAGCCCTCCCGGCGCATCAGGATCGACAAGTTCTCGATCACCGACGGCGACGGCATCGCGCGCGCCCACGCGCTGGGCGAGGAGGACGGAGCGGCCTTCGCGGCGCGGCAGGCGGCGCGGTAGCGTCAGCCCGCGGCGGCGAGGCGACGCAGATAGGCAGGCAGGTCGGCGATGCTGTCGACAACGTGGTCGGCGTGGGGGGCGAGCGTCTCGCGCTCGGCCGGCCCCGTGAGCACGGCGATGGCGACGGCTCCGGCGGCGCGGGCGGCGTGAAGGTCGTGCGTGGAGTCGCCGATCAGCGCCACCTCGTGCGGCTCGGCCCCGATGGTGCGGGCGAAGGCCAGCACCATGCCCGGCTCGGGCTTCTCGCCGTGGCCCGAATCATAGCCGGCGACGAAATCGAGATGCGGGACGAGGCCCATCGCCTCGGCCTGCACCAGCGCCGAGGCCTCCGCGTCGTTGGTCGCGATGCCGAGGCGGTAGCCGTCTGCGGCGAGTTCAGCCAGCACGGCAAGCGGCTCCCCGATGGGTGCCATCGACTTCAGCCCCCACTCACGCAGCCTGCGGTCCATCTCTGCGTGCAGGTCGGGATGGTTCTCGCGCCCCAGCGCCTGCGCCCAGAGATGCCCGTAGCTCGCCGACGTTCCCGCCACGAGCGGCGAGGTGCGCAGGAAGCGCTTCTCCTCGACGACGAAGTGGTTCAGCTCCGCGAGCAGGCGAAACGCCGCCTCGTCCCCGGCCGCCATCTCGCGCATGACCTCGTAGGTCGCCGGGCCCCATGTGAGGTCGAAGTCGACCAGCGTCCCGTCCTTGTCGAAGAGGAGCCCTTTCAGGGGCGGGGTGGTGGGGCTGGTCAAGGTCGGCACTCCTCCGGCTCTGCCGGACCGGTACCGGGTGGGACGTCGCCTGACAAGCAGCGCGGCGGCAAGACGATACGGGCGTGCGACGCGCGACCGCCCGGGGACGGATCATCGATGCATCGAATTTCGACGTTGAAATTCGCAAACGTGTCTCTAGATTGAAGGCGCCGGCCCGTCTGTTTTGTGCGCGGACGGAAGGTAATGCGCAACATGGTCCTGTTGATCATCACTATTCTGCCCTTTCTGGGCGGCGTTGTTTGGCTCCTGGGTCTGAAACGCTCGGCTGCGGCTGCATGTGCGGCGCTTCTCAGCGGAACGTCTTTCGCGCTTCTTCTTTCGCTGGCTCCCGTGGTGGCGGCCGGCTTGCCCGTCGGCGCGTCATGGGAGTGGGTTCCGGCGATCGGACTCACCGCCGCGTTCTTTCTCGACGGGCTCGGGCTCTTCTTTGCAGGAATCATCCTGGGCATCGGCCTGCTGATCATCGCCTACGCCCGCGCCTATCTCGCGCCCGGCGAGGACGCCGCGCGGTTCTTCGGCTGCCTGCTGCTGTTCCAGGGCGCGATGCTCGGCATCGTGCTCAGCGACAACGTCCTGCTGCTCGTCGTCTTCTGGGAGCTCACCAGCCTCTCCTCGTTCCTGCTGATCGGCTTCTGGAGCCACCGGCCCGAGGGGCGGCAGGGCGCGCGGATGGCGCTCGTCGTGACCGGGACCGGCGGGCTCGCGCTGCTCGCCGGAATGCTGCTGCTGGGCCACGTGGCCGGGACATACTCCGTCACCGGCATCCTCGCGCAGGGGGACGCGGTGCGGGCGTCGCCGCTCTACGGGATCATCCTCGCCCTGGTGCTGATCGGCGCGTTCACGAAGTCGGCGCAGTTCCCGTTCCATTTCTGGCTTCCGCACGCGATGGCGGCGCCGACGCCGGTGTCGGCCTACCTCCACTCGGCGACCATGGTGAAGGCCGGCGTCTTCCTGCTGGCGCGGTTCTGGCCGGTGCTCGGGGGAACGGACGCCTGGTTCGTCGTGGTGACGACGACGGGGCTCATCACCATGCTGGTCGGCGCGTGGATCGCGCTGTTCAAGGACGACCTGAAGGCGATCCTCGCCTATTCGACCGTCAGCCACCTCGGCCTGATGACGATGCTGCTCGGCTTCTCGACGGGCTTTGCGGTGAGCGTCGCGGTCTTCCACATCCTCAATCATGCGATCTTCAAGGCGGCGCTGTTCATGAGCGCGGGGATCGTCGACCACGAGACGCATACGCGCGACATCCGCCGCCTCGGCGGGCTGGCGACGGCGATGCCGATCTGCGCGACGCTGGCGCTGGTGGCGACAGCGGCGATGGCCGGCGTCCCGCCGCTCAACGGGTTCATCTCGAAGGAGATGATGCTGGAGGCCGCGCACGGAACGAACATGGGCCATCCGGCCGTGGTCGGGGCGCTGGTCACCATCGCCGCGCTGCTGTCGGTGGCCTACTCGGCCCGCTTCGCCTTCGGCACCTGGCTCGGCCGGTCGAAGCTGCCGCCGGACGCGCACGTTCACGACCCCTCCCCGGCCCTGTGGGGTCCCGTGGCCGTCCTCGTCGCCCTGGCCATCGCGATCGGCCTCGCGCCACAGACACTCGCCGCGCCGCTCGTGCAACTCGTCACGGGGGCCGTGATGGCGGGCCCGGGCGCGCCCGCGGTCAAGCTGTCCCTGTGGCACGGCTTCACGCCGGCGCTGGCGATGAGCGCCGTCGCGATCGTCGGCGGGCTGGCCCTGCTCCTCTTCCAGAACGGGCTCGAGGCGAGCCGCAACGCCGTGTGGCGTCCCGACGCCAAGGCGATGTTCGACGGCGGCGCCCGCCGCCTCGTCGCCGCCGCGCGGCGCATCGGCGCGACGGTTCACGACGGCGAACTGTCCCGCGCGATGCTGGCGATCGTGGCGACGGTCGTGGCGGTGACGGCGGCCTTGTTCCTGCTGTTCCCGCACGGGGAAGGCGACAGGCCGATGCTCCCGGTCACCTGGCCGGCCCTGGTCGGGTGGTTCGCGCTGATGGTGAGCTGCGCCGCCATGGTCGTGGCCCACGACAACCGGCTGTTCGCGCTCGTTGTGACGAGCGTGGTCGGCCTGATCGTCTCGATGGTGTTCCTGCAGTTCTCGGCGCCCGACCTCGCGCTGACGCAGATCTCGGTGGAGGTCGTCGCCACCATCCTGCTGCTGCTCGCCCTCAACCTGCTACCGCGCGTGACGCCGCCCGCGCGGGGGCTCGGCAGGCCGCTGCGCGATGGGCTGATGGCGATCGCCGGCGGTCTCGGCGTCGGCGGCCTCGCCTATGCGGTGATGACGCGCGAGCAGTCGACCATCGCCGGCTACTTCATCGAGAATTCCAAGCCGCTCGGCGGCGGGACGAACGTGGTCAACGTCATCCTGGTCGACTTCCGCGGCTTCGACACGTTCGGCGAGATCATCGTGCTGTGCATCGCGTCGCTGGTGATCTACGCGATGCTGGATACCGCGCTGCGCGGCGCGGCAGCGCGGCGTCTCGAGACGATCAAGCCCAACATCGAGTCGGGCGACGCCCATCCGGTGCTGTTCGCGCTGGCGACGCGGGTGCTGCTGCCGCTGGCGATCGTCGTCGGCGTGTTCATCTTCCTGCGCGGCCACAACCAGCCGGGCGGCGGCTTCATCGCGGGGCTGGTCGTCGCGATCGCCTTCCTGATGCAGTACATGGCCAGCGGCTTCGCCTGGGCGGACCGGCAACGCGCGCTCGATCCGCACGCGATGCTCGGCGCCGGCGTACTCATCGCCGGGTTCACGGGCATCGCCGCCTTCGTGTTCGGCAAGCCGTTCCTGACGAGCACGTTCGGCTACCTGACCTGGCCGGTCGTCGGAAAATTCGAGGTCGCCTCGGCGATGGCCTTCGACCTCGGCGTCTTCCTCACGGTGGTGGGCACGGTGATGCTGGCGCTCGCCCAGATCTCCCGGGTCGAGGCGAAGGCCGAGCGCCGGGCGGTGCCGGAGGGGCCGATGGACATCCGCTTCCCACCGATGGACGAGCCCGACGCGACGCCCGTCCCCGCGCCGCCCCTCGACACGTCGCGGAGCGCCTGAGATGGAACTCCTGCTCGCCAGCGGCATCGGCGCGATCACGGCCGTGGGTCTCTACCTGATCCTGCGGCGGGAAAGTTTCCCCGTCATTCTCGGTCTGACGTTCCTCTCCTACGCGGTGAACCTGTTCCTCTTCGCCATGGGGCGGCTCGTCGTGAACCAGCCGCCGATCGCGGCCCCCGGCGCGCCCGGCTACACCGATCCGCTGCCGCAGGCGCTGGTGCTGACGGCCATCGTGATCTCGTTCGGGATGACCGCGCTGATCGTCGTTCTCGCCCTGCGCGGATTCCTCGAGACGGGATCGGACGAGGTGCGCGACGAGACGCAGGGGCAGTCCGGGGAGGCCGAGCGATGAGCGGCCCGGTCGATCACTGGATCATCGCCCCGGTCCTGCTGCCGGCGATGGTGGCGGCGTTCCTGATCCTGGCGCTGCGGCATTCGCTGGTCGCGCAGCGCGTCGTGTCGATGACGGCGCTGGCGGCGGTGGTGCTGATCGCGCTGCGCAACCTCGCCGAGGTGGGCGACGGCGCGGTGCTGCCCTACCGGCTCGGCGACTGGCCGGCGCCCTTCGGGATCATCATGGTCCTCGACCGGCTGTCGGGGACGATGGTGCTGCTCGCGAGCGTGCTGGCGCTGCTGGTAGCAGCCTATGCGTCGAGCGGCTGGGACATGCGGGGCCGGCATTTCCACGCCCTGTTCCAGTTCCAGGTGATGGGCATCAACGGCGCTTTCCTCACTGGCGACGTGTTCAACCTGTTCGTCTTCTTCGAGGTGATGCTCATCGCCTCCTACGGGCTGATGCTGCACGGCGGCGGACCGCACCGGCTCGTGGCGGGCTTCCACTACGTGGCGATCAACCTCGTCGGCTCGACGCTGTTCCTGTTCGCGGTGGGCCTGATCTACGCCGTGACGGGCACGCTCAACATGGCGGACCTCGCCGTGAAGGTTCCGCTCGCGGATGCCGGCGACACCGCGCTGCTGGCGGCCGGCGGCGTGATGCTGATGCTGGTCTTCTGCATCAAGGCCGCCCTCGTGCCGCTGCACTGGTGGCTGCCCACGGCCTATGCGGCGGCAAGCCCGCCGGCGGCGGCGATGTTCATGATCATGACGAAGGTCGGCGCCTATGCGCTGATCCGCGTCCACACGCTGGCCTTCGCGGCCGGGTCGGGTCCGCTGGCGGGGCTCGCGGAGCCGTGGATCCTGCCCGCGGCGCTGGCGACGATCGCGCTCGGCGCCGTCGGCACGCTGGCCAGCCGCAGCCTCGCCGGCCTCGTGTGCTACGCGACAGTGTGGTCCATGGGCTCCCTGCTGATGACGATCGGCCTGTTCGACCAGCAGGGTCTGACGGCGGCGATCTACTACATGCTGCACGGCACGCTCGTGGGCGCGGCGCTGTTCCTCCTGCTCGATCTCGTCCGCGAGAAGCGGGGCCTCTGGCAAGACGGGCTGAAGCCGTCGCCGGGCTTCGCGCGGCAGGGGTGGCTGGCCGTGCTCTTCTTCGTCGGGGCGATCTCGCTCGCCGGGCTTCCGCCCTTGTCGGGCTTCGTCGGCAAGGTCCTCATCCTCGACGCGACCCGCTCGGCGCCATGGGCGGCGTGGGCGTGGTCGATCCTGCTGGCGTCGAGCATCGTCGTCATCTTCGCACTGGCGCGGGCCGGGAGCGTGCTGTTCTGGACGAGCGGGAGCGACGACGCCCCGCCGGTCCGGGTCGCCCCGGAGTCGGGGGTCGGCCTGCGCTTCGCCGCCGTCGCGGCGCTGCTGGGGACGACGGTCTTCCTGTCCGCCTTCGCGGGCCCCGTAACGCGCCATGCCGGGGCGACGGCGGCGGCGCTCCTGACCCCCGACGTCTATGTCGAGGCGGTGCTCGGGCAGCGCACGACCGCCGCCGCGAGGGTCGCGCCATGATCGCCCGCGTCCTGCCGCAGCCCATCCTGACGCTGGTGCTGGCCGGCGTCTGGCTGCTGCTCGTGAACGACGTCTCGGCCGGCAACATCGTGCTCGGCCTCGTGATCGGGTTCGCCGTGCCGCAGGTCACGGGCCGGTACTGGCCCGACGGGGGCATGCCGCGACATCCGCTGCGCCTCGCCGCTTACGGGGCGATCGTGCTGTGGGACATCGTGGTGTCCAATATCGAGGTCGCCCGCCTCGTGCTGTTCCGGCGCAGCGAGGGTCTCGCGTCGCGCTTCGTCACGATCCCGCTTGAGTTGCGCTCCGCCGAGGCGATCGCGATCCTGGCGGCGACCATCACGATGACGCCGGGCACCGTGAGCGCCGACCTCTCGGCGGACGGGACCAGCCTGCTGGTGCACTGCCTCGACGCGGAGGATCCGGATGCCGTGGCGGCGCAGATCAAGGAGCGCTACGAGCGCCGGCTGAAGGAGATCTTCGAATGATGGAGATGGCCACCACCCTGGCGCTCGGGGTCATCGGGCTCGCCGTGCTGATGAACGTCTACCGGTTCGTGAAGGGGCCGGACATCCTCGACCGGGTGCTGGCCGTCGACACGATGGTCATCAACGCCATCGCCCTGATCGTCATCGCCGGGATCCGCTTCGCATCGCACGCGGTCTTCGAGGCCGCGCTGCTGTTCGCCATGGTGGGGTTCGTGTCGACGGTGGCGTTCTGCAGGTTCCTGCTGCGCGGCAACGTGCTGGAGTAGATGATGGCCCTCGTCGCCGAAGCCCTCGCCGCCGCCCTGATCGTGCTCGGGGCCTTCTTCCTGTTCGTCGGGTCGTTCGGCCTCGCCAAGCTGCCCGACATGATGCGGCGCCTGCATGCACCCACCAAGGCGACGACGCTCGGCATCGGCTTCACGCTCATCGCGTCGATGGTGTGGTTCGGCGGCGTGGCCGGGGACCCCTCGTTCCACGAGTTGATGATCACGCTGTTCCTGTTCCTCACCGCGCCGGTCACCGCGCAGATGATCTCGAAGGCACACATCCTGCGCAGCGCGCAGACGCAGGCCGAGCTTCCACCGACGGGCGGCGACGCGGCGTGGGCCACCCTCCCCCGCGACAGGACGGGCGAAGACAAGGCCGGGTGACGGGCGGGACGCCGCTTCGCGCCGACGCGAGGCGCGGACGGCCGCCTCCCCGCGTTTGCCAAGGTCGGGGCGGTCGTCTAATTGTCAGACAATCCCTCCAGCCGGATGTCCCCATGTCCTACGCCGCGTTTTCCGAACGTCTCGCCACCGTCAACGACCTGCTCAACGCGCTGTCGATCCTCACCTGGGATTCGCGCACGATGATGCCGCCCGGCGGCGTCGAGAGCCGGTCGAAGCAGATCGCGACCCTTACCGCGGCCGCGCGCGACACGCTGCTGGCGGACGAGACCCGCAAGGCGACGGACGCGGCGCTGCGCGAAGTGTCCTCGCTGCCGGAAGACGACGCGAAGCGGCGCTGCGTCGAGCAGGCGGCCCACGCGATCGCCTTCCACTCGCGCATTCCGGGCGCCCTCCAGAAGCGCCGGGCCGAGCTGAAGACCGTGGCGAACGCCGCCTGGATCAAGGCCCGCGCGCAGAGCGACTTCTCGATCTTCCAGCCCTACCTGGAGCAGGTGGTCGAGGTGGCGCGCGCCTATGCCGACGCGATCGGCTACGAGAAGCACCCCTACGACGCGCTGATGTCGATCTACGAGCCGGGCGAGACGGCCGAGAGCCTGACGACACTGTTCGCCGCGCTGCGGGCCGGCATCGGCCCGGTGCTGAAGGCGGTCACGGCGGCCGAGCAGCCGCGCGCCGACTTCCTGGAGCGCACCTATCCGGTCGACCGGCAGCACGCCTTCGCGCTGAAGATGGCGGCGCTGATCGGCTACGACCTGAACCGCGGGCGTCTGGACAACACCGTCCACCCCTTCGAGATCTCGTTCACCCGCAACGACGTGCGCATTACTACGCGCTTCTACGAGAACTACCTGCCGCCGAGCCTGTTCGGCGCGCTGCACGAGGCGGGGCACGGCATCTACGAGCAGGGCGTCGACCCGGCCTACACGCGCACCCCGCTCGCCACCGACCTCGTCGGCTACTACGCCGTGGGCGGGGTGAGCTTCGGCGCGCACGAATCGCAGTCGCGCCTCTACGAGAACCATGTCGGGCGCAGCCGGGCGTTCTGGCGGCTCCATTTCGCCGACCTTCAGAAGACGTTCCCCGAGGCCCTGCACGACGTCGACCACGAAACCTTCTACCGCGCGGTCAACCGCGCACGGCCGGGCTACATCCGGGTCGAGGCCGACGAGCTGACCTACGACTTCCACATCATGCTGCGCACCGAGATCGAGAAGTCGCTGGTCGATGGCAGCCTGGCGGTCAAGGACCTGCCGGAGGCGTGGAACGCGATCATCAAGTCCGAGCTCGGCCTCGTCGTGCCCAATGACGCCAAGGGCGTGCTGCAGGACATCCACTGGTCGACCTGCCAGATCGGCACGTTCTGCAACTACACGATCGGCAACGTCATGGCGGCCCAGCTCATGGAGACGGCCCGCAAGACCACGCCGGCGATCCAGGCCGGGCTCGAAACCGGCGACTACGCGCCGCTGCAGTCCTGGCTCGCCGAGCACGTCCACCAGCACGGCCGCCGCTTCACCCGCGACGAGTTGCTGGTGAAATCAACCGGCCGCGCCCTGGAGCCCGGCCCCTACATCGCCTACCTGCGCGGCAAGATGGCGGACGTCTACGGCGTCGCGGTCTGAACCGGGGCCTCGGCCCCTCTCTGAAACGCCTCTTCCTTACAATCTCCTCATCCTGAGGAGGCCGCGGCAGCGGCAGTCTCGAAGGACGCAGGATGGTCGGGCAGGAGGGCGGCTGCGCCATGGTGCGTCCTTCGAGACGCGGGCTGCGCCCGCTCCTCAGGATGAGGGCATTCATTCAGAAAAACAGAGACTTACCGCCCTTGGCGTCTACTGCCGGATGCAGGCTGCCAGATGG
>JAIYAB010000091.1 GCA_027489275.1 Hyphomicrobiales bacterium | reverse complement strand
GGTGATAGCCTTTCTTCTTCTCCGTAAGAACGGGCGAGGTGTTACGCGTCAGTGTTGGCTCATATTGCGATGCCTCACCGGCCAGAAACCCATAGAAATACTCGAAGCCGTAGCCCGTAGGCCAATATTCGAACGGGCCCTTCGACGTGATCTGCTCCTCTGGGGTGTTGTGCCACTTGCCCCACGCGCCGGTGTTGTAGCCGTAGCTCTTCAGAACCTCGGCTACCGTCGCGGAGGATTTGGGGATGATGCCGGTGAAGCCATCGAAGTCGTTGGCCAGGGCCGCGATCTGCCCGTTGCCGACAAAGGTGTGGTTGCGCCCGGTGAGCAGGGCCGCCCGGGTCGGCGAGCACATCGCCGTGGAGTGAAAGCGGTTGTAGGAGATCCCCTGGTTCGCGATGCGATCCAATGTCGGCGTGTTGATTTCGCCGCCATAGGTCGACGGCGTCGCGGGACCCACGTCGTCCATCAGGATGACGAGAATGTTGGGGGCGTTCTCTGGCAGGCGTCTGGGTTCAATGCGTTTCTTGTAGATCGAGCCCTGGACCGTCAGTCCGGGCGTGGAAGCCGACGGCGCCGGCGGGAACGGCAGGATCGATCCGTCGATCGCCGGGGTAGGCGTGTCCGCGGCTGCAGCGGATGGAGGATTCAGGGAAGCAACCCAAGCCAGGGCGCCGGCGAATGCGATCAATCGGCGGACGGTCGTCCACCGCTTTTCGTGGCTGCTCATGGAATGACCCTCCAAACTGTTACTGTCGTGTGTGCGTACGGCGGCAGTCTCGAAAGGCGGCGCTATTGCGGATCGTCTCGCCTTTAGTACTTGGCGGCGACGACGCCAGCCGCAGCGGACGTGTTTTTCGGAACAACGTAGAGCGGCATAGATAGCGAAAAGAACCCGGCGGTCCCCTCCAGCCGGTTCTTCACGTCGAACTCACGGTAAACCTTCACCCGGGCTGAAACGGGCAACTCTCCGAGTTTGAAATTGTAGCCGACGGAGCCGCCCAGCGCGGCTGCGCGTCCTTTGAATGCGCCCAAGGTCGCGCCGAGACCGCTGTCGCCCGACAATTGCTCGTAGTAGTATCCGACGACACCGAGCGAGAATTGCGGACCGAAGTTCTGCGTGATCGCTCCTTCGACGTGGAACTCGTTTCCGGTCCTGTACTTGGTCGCCGTGTTCTCGCGGCTCGTCGTGATCCCCGCCGCAACGGAAACGTCGAGCCCGATCGCGGGATCGAGCCACGTCAAGGCGCCGTTGAAGTCGGCCGCGCCGCGGTGATTGGCCACGTTGGCGAGCGCCCCCTGCTGGTAATCTCCGACGGGGAAGAAGCCCGTCACGCCTGCCGTCCAGTGGAAGTTACCCGCATGCCAGCCCACGAACGCCGTGACTGCCGGATCTCCATAGGTGCTGGCGGAGTCGCGCAGGGCGCGTGACGGCGATCCCGACAGAAACGCCGAGAAGAGCGTGGCATTCGCATCGACACTCGGGCCGCCCAGGGGGATGAGTGCATTGATCGCGAAATGCCCGCCGAATATCTCAAGCGGAGTCACGAAAGTCAGGGCTGGCAGGTCCAGCCAGACCGTTGCCTTCACGTCCGCTACGGTTCGGCCGCCCACGACGGGAAACGGCCGGTTGGCGCCGTTCGAGCCTTGGTACCAGTAGACCGTGTTGGACAGGAACACGCCGGGTGGAGGCGTGATGCCGGCGCCGGGCCCCTTGAGGCCGAGGAGATAGACGCCATGGCCGCCTTCTGCTGCCTGCGCGGGGCCAGTGACAAGCGTCATCCAGCTCAGAGCAGCTCCGGCCAGGGACCATGCGGTCCGGCTTCGTCCCTTTCGGCGCTGCTGGCCAGCCATGGGCCCGCTCATCACTTCAGCTCCACGGTGACGGCCGCGATCCGTCCGTCGAAGGCGAAGGGCCGTCGATCGAAGTAGTCGAGCGAGACGGGCGAGCCGAGGTCCGTACCGATGTCGAGCGTCTCGCTGGCCGAGAAGGCGCCTGGCACGGTGCGCTTCACGTCGACGCGCAGCACCTGCGATCCATCTACGGCGATCACGACGTCCGCCGCTGCTGCGGGCCTCGCGATCGTCGTGTCGACCGTGATGCGATGCTTGCCGGGCGGGAGCGGCTGGGACGATCGGGCGACGTACCGTTCGATCATCATCATGTTGTATTCGTACACGAGCTGGCCCTTGTCCATGTAGAGCGACAACCCTCCGGAGACGCCGCCAAGCGCATAGAGAACGCCCGTCGCCTGAGGACCAAGCTCGACATCGAGCACGACCCGGTTGCTCTCGCGACCCAGCCCGGGCGCGGCGAACTCCGGCAGCCGTGTCGTCGCGGCATCGAACGTCCAGCGCCGGTAAGGGACGGCGACGCGGTCCTCGGGATGAAGCCGGGTCCACAGGCCGGCGCCGACCGGGAAGACCTTGTTGGCTTCGGCCTCCTTCATAAACAGCGCTTTCAGCTCCGCGAGCTTGGCCGGTTCTGTGGTGGCCAGATCGATCGCCTGCGAGAAGTCCTTGCGGACGTTGTAGAGTTCCCAGCGGTCCTTGTTGGCATCCCAGGTGGTCAAGCCGGGGCTCACGGCCAACCAAGGGACGAGGGGGCCGAACGCGGCTGCGACCCAGCCGTCGCTGTAGATCGCCCGGCTGCCATTGTTCTCGAAGTACTGCGTGCGCTTGCGGTCCGCGGCGGTCGCGTTGGCGAAGGTGTAAGCCATGCTGACCCCATCGATGGGGTCCTGCTTCGCACCGTTTACCACCTCCGGCGGCGTGATCCCGAGGACCTCGTAGATCGTCGGGACGATGTCGTTCACGTGGTGGAACTGGGATCGGATGGCGCCGTCGTGCTTGATGCCCTTGGGCCAGTCGATCACGAGCGGATTGCGCGTGCCGCCGAAATGCGAGGCCACGAGCTTGGTGTGACGGAAAGGCGTGCTGCCGGCCCATGCCCAGCCTGCATGGTACATGTTGTCGGTCTTGGGACCGCCAAGCGCAGGGAGGCCCCCGATCGCATCCAGTGCCGTCAGTTGCTGGGCGATGGTGTTGGGAATCTGGTTCTGGGCCAGAAGCTCGCTGATGCTGCCATTCTGGCCCTCGGCGCTCGATCCGTTGTCGCCGAAGACGTAGAAAATCAGCGTATTCTCGCGCTCGCCGAGCTTTTCGATGCCGTCGATCAGCCGACCGACCTGCACGTCGGTATGCTCGACGAAACCCGCGAAGACCTCCATCAACCGTTCCTGGAAGGGGCGCTCGCTCGCCGGGATGCTGTCCCAGGCAGCCATGGAATCGGCGCGCTCCGTCAGCTTCGTGTCCTGCGGGATCCAGCCGACGCTTTTCTGGCGCTGGACGACCCGTTCGCGATAGGCGTCCCACCCCGTGGCGAACTTGCCCTTGTACTTGTCCGCCCATTCCTTGGCCACATGGTGGGGGCCATGCGCGGCACCCGGCGCCCAGTACATCAGGAAGGGCTTGTCGGGCGCGAAGGAACGGCGCTGGTTCAGCCAGACCAGCGCCTTGTCGACCAGATCCTCGGTGAGGTGGTACTTCGGGTCATGTGGAGGTTCGACGGGCCGCGTGTTCTCGAAGAGCCGCGGCTCGTACTGCGAGGTCTCCCCGGCCATGAAGCCATAGAAATAGTCGAACCCGTATCCGGTGGGCCAGCGTTCGAAAGGACCCATGGCCGTGGTTTCGGTCGCCGGCGTGTTGTGCCACTTGCCAAAGGCTGCCGTCTTGTAGCCGTACTGGCGCAGAACCTCGGCAACCGTGGCGGCGCTCTTCGGCATCACGCCGGTATAGCCGTCCCAGTCCAGTGCCCGTTCCGCGATCGTGCCCGAGCCGACCCGCTGGTGGTTGCGGCCCGTGAGAAGGGCGGCGCGTGTGGGCGAGCAGATCGCCGTGGTGTGAAAGGTATTGTAGCTGATCCCTTCCTTGGCGAGCCGGGTCAGCGTGGGCGTGGCAATCTCGCCGCCGAAGGTGTCAGGCAGCCCGAAGCCGACGTCGTCCAGGAGGACGATCAGGATGTTGGGCGCATCCTTCGGCAAGTGACTGGGCTCGGCCCTCCGGGCATGCCGGGATTCCTGCAGCGTGGGACCAGCGGTGCTCGCGGAGGGGACGGGCGCGAAGGGTAGCACGGCCCCGGACCCAGCGGCGTCGGCGGCCCTGGGTGCCGAGGAGGCCGACAGGGCCACTCCAAGGACGATCAAGCTCCACCCGGCGAGCCGGGACACTGTGCACCATGCCATGGCTACCTCCTGCAAACTTGAGATGGGTGGCGTTGCCTGCGCCGGCGCCCTCCAACGGGGCCGGCCGGCCCAGTTCAGTTCAGTTCTGGAAGTTGACCGGGGTCCAGCCCGGGCCCGGATCGAAGCGGGTGATCTGCCGCGCCAGCGCCGTCGTCCGCTCGCCGAGATTGCTCTCCCAGACGCGGCCCCGCTGGTCGCACAGGAAGGTCATGATCCCCGTCTCGCCCCAGGTGAGTGGCGTGGCGATCAGGGCGAAGCCGGCCAGGAGGCGTCCCTTGACCATGTAGTCGTAGGCCCCACCCGGGGCGTCGGGCCCCTGCGCGGTCAGGATGCGGAACGTGTACCCGCGATATGAGCGTGGCTTGCCGTTGCCTCCCTCGTCGACCGAGTTGGCGATCCTGTCGCTGAGAGGGCTGCGGTCGGCGGCTGTGGCTGGCGGCCAGTAGAGGCCGTCATGCTTGCCCGGCGAACTGAGCAGCCGGCGCGCGTACTGGGCAACGGGCTCGTCGTCATGAAGCGACTGGCGGTACTCGGTCTGAGCCGCGACATAGTCGGCGCAAACACCCATGGC
>JAIYAB010000072.1 GCA_027489275.1 Hyphomicrobiales bacterium | reverse complement strand
TGGGTCTCGTCGTCATCTACACGGCCATGGGCCTGCCCTCGACGGTGTTCATCCTGACGGGCTTCCTTCGCACGCTGCCCAAGGAGCTCGAGGACGCCGCGCGAATCGACGGCGCGTCGGACGCACGCATCATGTGGTCGATCATGCTGCCGCTGACCAAGCCGGCCATGGTCATCGCCGCGATCCACAACGCGGTGCCTGTGTGGAACGACTTCTTCTTCCCGCTCGTCTTCATCCAGACCGACGCGCGCAAGACGCTGCCGCAGGGGCTCACCGCCTTCATGGGCGAATACACCACCAATTGGGGTGTGCTGTTCGCCGGGCTGACGCTTTCGGCGCTGCCCATCACCATCGTCTACATCCTGCTGTCGCGTCAGTTCATCCAGGGCATGACGTCCGGGGCCGTGAAGTGAGCGCCTCCCGAGGCGCCATCCCTGCCGGGGCGCTGGTCGTGTCATGCCAGGCGCGCGAGGACAATCCGCTGCACGGTCCGGCCTTCATGGCCGCCATGGCCCGGGCGGCCGAGCAGGGCGGCGCAGGCGCCATCCGGGCGAACGGCCCGTCCGACATCGCCGCCATCCGCGCGGCCGTCGACCTGCCGGTCGTGGGGATCCTCAAGCGCTTCGCAGACGGTGTGCCGGTCTACATCACCCCCTCCTTCGCCGACGCCGAGGCGGTCGCGAAGGCGGGCGCGGACATCGTCGCCGTCGACGCCACGGCGCGCGACCGCGGCGGCGAGACGCTGGCCGGCCTCATCGGGGCTATCCGCGGTCGCCTCGGCCTGCCCGTCTTCGCCGACGTTGCGACGCTGGAGGAAGGCCTCGCCGCGGAGGCGATGGGAGCGACCTACGTCGCCACCACGCTCGCCGGCTATACGGGCTCCGCCCCCGTCGCGCGCGACGCCGGGCCGGATTTCGCCCTGCTGGAGGCGCTCGTGGCGGCCTGCCGGGTTCCGGTCGTGGCCGAGGGGCGGTTCGACACGCCGGACCTCGCGGCCCGCGCCCTCGCGCTCGGCGCCCATGCCGTGGTGGTGGGCACCATGATCACGAATCCCCGCGAGATATCCCGGCGCTTCGCCGCCGCGCTCGCCGCTCGATGCTGACGCTCGGCCTCGACGCCGGAGGCAGCGCCACGCGCTGGGTGCTGCTCGACGCCGCCCGGGACGTCGTCGTCGCCCGCGGCGAGGCCGGGCCGGCATCCGGCCACATCTTCGACCCTGCCGTCCGGGCGCGAACCTTTGCGGCGTTCGAGGCCATCGCCGCGGCCGTGCGCGGGCACGGCGTCCCGACGCGGATCGCAGGCGGCATCACCGGCCTCGGCGCCGGAACCCCGGAAGCCGTCGAACTCGCCGCCCTGCTGTCGGCCGGCCTCGGCACGCCGGCCGAAGCGATTGCGCTGGGCGACGACCTCTGGATCCAGGCGCGCGGGCTCTTCCCCGCAGGCGACGGCGGCATCCTCTACGCCGGCACCGGCGCCGTCGCCTACGGCATCGACAAGGCGGGCAACGCCGTCAGGATCGGCGGCTACGGAGTGGTTGTCGACGATGCCGGGGGAGCGTGGTGGATCGCGGTGCGCGGTATCCGCGCCGTCGTCCGGCGCCGGGAGGAGGGCCTGGGCGACGGCCCCCTGGCTGAGGCGCTGGCCGCCGGGATCGGCGCGAGCGACTGGCCGACCATCCGCGCCGCGGTCTACTCCCGCGACCGGGGCGGCGTCGCCGCCATGGCGCCCTTCGTGGCCGCCGCGGCAGCGGCCGGCGACGCGGCGGCAATCGCGATCCTCGAGGAGGCCGGCGACGAACTGGCCCGGCTCGGTACGATCCTGGCGCGGCGGATGCCATGCAGCCGGCTCGCCGCCGTCGGCGGCGCGTTTCGGCTCGATCCGCGCATTCTGGCGCGAGTCGTTTCCCGTATGCCGATCGGCGTCGATCTATTTCCCGCCGAGATAGATATTCCACTATCTGCAGCAAAGGTCGCCTCATCGTTTGGCAACCCTCCCGTGTAAAGCGGGCCTTCGCATTCTCAACGGGATGGTAACGCGCGTCGGTTAGACATCGGAACGTCTTTCCATGCGCGAGTTCTTCATGCCCGTTTCGAGCCGCACCGTCCTGATCGCCCTTGCCCCGCTCAGCGCCGCCGTCGCCTTCGGCATCGGCTTCGGTTTCGGTTTCGCAGGCTCACCCGGGCAAGGGATGGCGGGCGCGGCGAGCCTGCCGGTTCTCGGCATGGGTGCTGCCGTCGCCGGCGCGGCCCTCGCCGCCGCGCTTCTGTCCGGCCGCGGGCTCCGGCGCGACATCGCCGCGACGGCGGGCGCGATCCGGGCGCTGGCAGCCGGCGAGCCGCTGGCAACGGACGCGCTGCCGCGCGGGCGCGACTTCGCGTCCATCGCAGGTCCCTTCGGGGACCTCGGCGCGCTGAGCGCCAACCGCGAGCGCATCTCCTCGGCCCTCGACGGGTCGCCGAGCATGATGATGATCAGCGACCCGGACGAGCACATCGTCTTCATGAGCTCCAGGCTCGTCGCCCTGCTGCGCCGCCTCGAGCCGGTGTTCCGCGAGGCCAACCCGGACTTCTCCGTCGATTGGATGTACGGCAAGCACATCGATTGCTACCGCACCAACCCGCGGCTCAAGCGCGAGCTGCTGAGCGACGACGGCGAGACCCGCAAGGTGCGCTACGAGGTCGGCGGCCGCACCATCCTGGTCGACCTCTCCTACATCTACGACCAGCACCGCCAGCGCATCGGCCACACGCTGGAATGGCGCGACGCGACGGCCGAGATCCAGTCCCAGCTCGAGGTCGCGCGCGCGGTCGAGACGGCGCGGCGCGGCGACTTTTCGTCCCGCCTCGGGCTCGACGACAAGACGGGCTTCGTCCGCGACATCGCCGGCGGCCTCAACGAGGTGTTCGCCACCGTCGACACCGTCCTGCACGACCTCTCGGAGAGCGTGGGCGCGCTCGCGCAGGGCGACCTCACCCGCTCCATCGACGCCCCCTATGAAGGCCTGTTCGGCGAGGTCCGCGACAATCTGAACGCGACGCTCGCGCGCCTCGCCGAGACCGTCGCCACCATCAAGGCGACGACGCACGACGTCGCCAGCGCCGCCCGCGAGATCAACGAGGGCGCGGGCAACCTGTCGCGCCGCACCGAGGACCAGGCCTCCTCGCTGGAGGAGACCGCTGCGACGACGGAGCAGCTCGCCGCGTCGGTCAAGTCGACCGCCGGCTCGTCCCGTCAGGCCGTCGCCATCACGCAGGAGGCGCGCGGCATGGCCGATACGGGCGGCACCATCGTCACCCAGGCCGTCGAGGCGATGACCCGCATCGAGCAGGCCAGCCAGAAGATCACGGCCATCACCTCCGTGATCGACGACATCGCCTTCCAGACCAACCTCCTCGCCCTCAACGCCGCCGTCGAGGCCGCCCGCGCCGGCGAGGCCGGCAAGGGCTTCGCCGTCGTCGCGAGCGAAGTGCGCACGCTGGCCCAGCGCTCCAGCGTCGCCGCCAAGGACATCACCGACCTGATCCAGTCCTCGACGGCGCAGGTGAGCGAAGGCGTCAAGCTCGTGCGCTCCACGGGCGACGCCCTCGGCCGGATCCTCGACGCCTCGGCCCGTGTGTCGGGCACGGTGTCGGACATCGCCGCGGCGTCGAGCGAGCAGGCCAACGGCATCGAGGAGATGAGCCAGGCGATCGCCCACATGGACGAGATGACCCAGCAGAACGCGGCGCTCGCCGAGGAAAGCGCCGCCTCCGCGGCCTCGCTGCTGCAGCAGATCGAGCGCCTCGACGAACTGGTCGCGGGCTTCCGGACCGGCGAGCCCGACGCCATGGAAGTCTTTGTCCCTGCCCAGCAGGCGGCCGCCCTGCGGCGCATCGCTGCCGATGCCTTTCCGACGGCCAAGCCTGCGCCCAGGCCCACACCCGCCCCCAAGCGCCTTGCCAAGGCAGGCCGCCGGGCGGCGGGCTCCTGGGACGACCTCTAGGTTCTCCTGCCTTCGGCAGCCGGGGATTTCGTTCAGCCTGCCTGGCGAACCGGCTCGTAACCGGCCTCGCGGATCGCCGCCTCGGCCGCCGCGCCGTCGGCTGCGACCCTGACGGTCTTGCTGGCGAGGTCGATCGCGACGTCGGCGCCGGGCAGCCGCTTCGAGAGGGCCGTGCGAATGGCGCCGACGCAGTGGCTGCAGCTCATGTCCGCGACGCGGAACGTCGCAACGTCCGGCGTGCCGGTTGTGTCTGTCATGGCCGAGGCCTCCTTGCGTGTGCGCCGGGCCGCCGTCGCATCCCGGCCCCCGGCCTGATAACGCGGCCGGCGCTCTTTCGGGTCAAGTGGGGTTGCGCCCCGCCCGGCGATGCGCCAGCAGCACGGCTTCCACCCGGTTCCTCACCTGCAGCTTCTGCAGGATGTTGGTCATGTGGTGCTTGACGGTCTTCTCGCTCAGGCCGAGCCGAAAGGCGATTTCCTTGTTGGTCAACCCCTGGGACACGAGCGCCAGGATGCCTTCCTCGCGGCCGCTCAGGTCGGGCTCGTCCTCCTCCGTCCGCGCGGCGCGCATCGAGGCGGAGGGCCGCGCCGTGCGCGTCTTCGACAGCAGCCGCGCCGCGAGCGACGGCGTCACATAATCGTCGCCATGGTGGATGGCCGTGATCGCGCGCACGAGCTCGGGGCCGCTGGTGCCCTTCAGGATGTAGCCCGCGACGCCGAGCTCGAGCGCTGCGTAGATGTCGCCGTCCGTCTCGGATGCGGTCAGCATCACGCGGCGAACCTCAGGGCAGGCCTCGCCGATGGCCTTCGCCGCGGCAATCCCGCCGCCGGGCATGCTCACATCGAGCAGGATCACCGATGGCGCGTCGCGGCGGGCGATCTCCAGAGCTTCGTCCGAGCTGGTCCCCTGCGCGACGACCGCGAAGCGCCCGCTCTGCTGAAGCGTGTGCACCACACCCTCCAGGAAGAGCGGATGATCATCGATGACGGCGACGCGGATGACGTCAGGCATGGGGAATGTCCGTAGGCTCTAGCGTGAACTCGCAGCGGATGGTCGTTTGCCGCCCCGGTTCCGAGTGGATGGAAAAGACGCCGCCGAGCGACTCGACGCGGTCCCTCAGCCCGGAGAGGCCGAGGCCGCGCTGCGTCGAGGGCACGAAGTCCTGCACGAAGCCCGGCCCGTCGTCCTGCACCTCCAGGACCAGCGCGCCCGCCTCGATTCTCGCCCGCACGCGCTGTCCCGCACCCTTGGCGTGGCGGAAGGCATTCGTCAAACCTTCCTGCGTGAAGCGGTAGAGGCACGTCTTGAGCAGGGCCGGCAGGTCGAGCGGGAGGTCGTCGAGCTTGCAGTCGACCATTGTCCCGGTGTGCTGCTCGTGGTTGGCCACCGCCATCTCGATGGCGTCGCGCGCCTGAACGCGTTCGAGCGCGGGCGGCGCGATGCCGCTGGACAGGATGCGGATCTCGGAGAGCGAGCTGTTGAGCACGCCGCGGATTTTCTCCAGTTCCGCCTTCACAGCCGCGGCATCCTTGCGCGACGGGCTCGGGGTGAGGTTGTCGAGCCGCAGCAACGCCAGTCCGATGAGCTGGGCCGGACCGTCGTGCAGGTCGGCGCCGATGCGGCGCAAGACGCGCTCGTTCGTCTCCACCGCGCCGCGCCGCGCCTCGACCAGCGTCTGGCGCAGTTCCTCGTTGTGGACCAGCAGGCGCGACAATTGGGCGACGCGGTTCTGCAGCGCCTTCTCCTGCCGAGCGATGGTGGCGCCATCGCCTGACACGAGCGCCACGATCGCGCTCAGCACCAGCAGCGCGATCACGCCGACGATGAGCCAGTTCTCGACCCGGCTGCGCCGCAACTCCTGCTGCAGCGCGGTGGCGATGGCGTAGAACTCCACGACGGCGACCACGTCGCCCGACGTTTCGCGCAGGATCGGGCTGTAGATCTCGACGAGAGGCAATCCGAGGCCGCGCTCGTGCTCGTTCTCCTCTTCGTCCGGAGGCTCGTAGTCGGCGCTGAGCCGGCCTTCGATCGCGGCCTTCAGGTTCGACGAGATCGGAAAGCGCTTGCCGATTTGCGTCTTGTCCTGCGCATAGAGCAGCCGGCCGTCCGCTGCCCAGACCTTGATGCTCGCGATCTGGCGGCCGAAGGCGGGATCGGCCACGAGAAGGTCGAGCGCCTCGATGGCGCGCGCCTCGAGTTCGTTGCGCCCGTCGTAGGCGCGGACGTGCGGCGCGACGAAGTTCTCCATGTAGAGCGCGGCCGACGTCGTCATGCTGGTCAGCACGCCCGACTGGATGCGCCCGCTGGTCCAGTTGCCGAGGCCGGCCATCGTGATCGCGATGCCCAGCAGCGCATACACGACCTTCTGGCGCGCGAGCCCCAGTTCCCGCCAACGGCTCGCCAGCACCGCGAGGCCGGAACGACCTGCAGCCCGAGGCGAGGAGAGAGGCGTGCTCGTGACGTCCACGGATGAACTGACCCTGCCGACCTGCTCCGGTGCTCCGGCGGACGACGTTTCGATCCTGCTGCCCGCGCACCGGGCGGGAATGATTCAGATTAAGGTCTTAACGAGGCGATGTGAACCGATCGATTGACCGGGATGGGGTCAAGACCCCGTTAACGTCGGGAATCGGCGGCGGGAATCGCGGGCCCGCGCCCCACGCGCGTGTAAAGCGGCAGGACGGGCAGCGTCGGCAGCCCTTCGAGCGCGAGGTCGACGAGGACGAGGGACGGCTGGCCGGACGTCGTCGACCACGACGTCGACCAGGCCGCCGGCGCGCGTTCGCCGGGCGTCCCGAAGTAGGAGAAGCGTCCGTTCGTCACGCCGTCGATCAGCACCGTCGTCCAGCCCGAGCTGGCGTCCCCCGGCCCCGCGCCGGTGACGGGGCGGATCGTGACGACGAGCGCACCACCGGCCGTGCCGCCCTGGAAGCCGAGGGAGATCCGAATGCGTCCGGGCGGAACGGCGGTGCCGTCGGACACGCCGTCGAAGGAGAACGCGGTGGCATCGCCGACGAAGCCTGCCGTTCCCGGCGCGCCCGGCAGCGCGCCCGCGAGGAGGTCCATGAACGCCGTCGCGCCGGCCTGCACCTGCACGGCCCGCTCCGCGCGCCGGCCGAACCCGGACGCGGTCCCGACCCAGCGAAGCGCCTGCAAGACCGAGCCCACGAGCAGCGCGACCAGCGTCAGCGCCACCAGCGTCTCGATCAGCGTGAAGCCGGCGGCCGCGCCCGCCGCCCGGCGAACCATCCCCGAGGCGGTCATGGCGACGGAAACAGCCGGTAGGTGGCGAGGTCGTAGCGTCGCCCCGCCGTGTCGACGACGGCCGCGACGAGGCGGCAGCCCAGCGCCCCCGGGGCCGGCCGGTCGCAGACCGCGTCGACCGTGACGCGGTGGTCGCCGGCGTTCAGCGTCCCGGCCGGTCCGGAGGCCCGCGGCGGAGCGGCCTCGACCGCGTCCAGCGCCGAGCGCGCCAGAACCGTCGCCACGGCCCGGAACCGGGCCTCGCCGTCGGCCCGCAGGGCGCCCTGCACGGCGACAAAGACGGCGGTGACGACGACGGCGAAGACCGTCAGGGCGACCAGCGTCTCCACCAGCACGAAACCGGCGGCACCGCGCGGCGGCTCGGGCGCCGTCACCGCGCCGGTCCTTCGACGGTGATCGCCCCGGTCGCCCAATTGACGCGCACCGCGCCTTCCGCGCCCTGCAGCGACAGGCGGATCACGCCGCCGCTCGCCGTCCCGACCGGGAAGAAGCGGATGACGCCGGCCTGGTCGATCCCGGTCGCGGCGAGGTCGGCGGACAGCGCCATGTCGGCAGGGACGCGCCGCGCCGGAGCCCCGGCGATGCCATAGGTCCGGGCGACCCCGTCCACCACGACCCGGCTCTCGCGCTGCGTCGCGAAGGCGTCCGCCCGCGCGCGCTGCAGCAGCGCGGCGAGGCGCTCTGCTTCGGCTCCCACGCGCACGGCGGCAGGCGACGCGCGCAGATAGCCCGCCGCGAGGGCTGCCAGGACCGCCACGAAGACGAGCGCCGCCAGGGTTTCGATCAGCGTGAAGCCGGCCTCGGTCTTCACCGCAGCACCATCTCGTTCATGTCGAGAAGGGCCGCGACCACCGAGAAGATGAACGCGCCGACGACGCCGGCGATCGCCACGGTCAGCAGCGGCGTCAGAAGCGTGAGCATCCGTTCCGTCCGTGTCCGCTCCTGCGCCTCCGCCAGCCGCGCGGCGCGCGACAGCATGTCGGCGAGGCGTCCGGTCTCCTCGCCGACGCCGATCATCTGCACGGCGGCGCGGGGCAGGAAATCGTCGGCGGCCGTTGCGGCCGCCAGCGTCGCGCCCTCGCGCACGCGTCCCGCCGTCGCCTCAGCCCGGGCCTGCATCCAGTCGTTTCGCATGACGCCGCTCGCGGTGCCCAGGGCCGAGACGAGGGGAACGCGCGCCGCCACCAGCGTCGCCAGCGTCTGCAGGAATCGCCCGCCGTCCTTCAGCCGAGCCAGTTCTCCCAGCAGGGGAAGCCGCAGCAGCCCCCGGTGCAGCGCGCGGCGCAGCGTCGCCTTCCGCCGCGCCAGCCGGAACGTCGCCACCAGGGCGACGACCGCGACGACGAGCCCCGCGAGGATCGCGCCCGCGTGCTCGCCGAGCGCCGACAGGGCGGCGACGACCGGCGGCATCGGCCGCCCGCCCTCCGCGAAGATCGGCGCGATGCTCGGCACCAGCACGCCGACGATGACCCCCAGCGCAACCAGCGCCACGACCGCGACGAACAACGGATAGGCCAGCGCCGAGCGGGTGCGCGAGCGGATCTCCTCACGGCGCTCCAGCAGGCCGGCGAGGTCGAGAAGCACCGGCCCCAGCCGCCCGCTCGCTTCGCCGGCGCGGAACACGGCGACGACGTCCGGCGGGAACACGGGCCGCGCGGCGGCCGCCTCGGCGAGCGAGCGGCCCGCGACGACGTCCGCCAGCAGGCCTTCGGCCACCGTCCGGCGCGCCGTCTCCGATCCCTCGCCAGCCAGCACGCGAAGCGCCCGGTCGACCGGGAGCCCCGCATCGACCAGGACGGCGAGGTCGCGCACGAGGCCGGCCAGCGCCGCCGTCGAAAGGCGGTTGCCCCGGGTGAGGCCCGCCAGCGCGGAGCGGGACGATTCCGCCAGCGCGTAGGGCACCAGCCCCTGGTTCCACAGCGCGTCGCGGGCGGCGGCCTCGCCCTCGGCGTCGATCTCGCCGTCGACCGGGTTTCCTGCGGCGTCCGAGGCCCTGTAGCGGAACTTCGCCATTCAGTGTCCGGCCCGTCCCGAGGTCCAGGTCATGGCGAAGCGGCTCCTAGCGCTGCTGCGTCGCGCGCAGCACGTCCTCCACGGTGGTGAGACCGGCCCAGGCTTTGGCCATGCCGTCCTCCACCATGGATCGCGTGCCGCCTTCCCGCGCCATGCGGCGCAGGTCGTGGTCGGGAACGCCGGAATAGAGCGCGCGGCGCAGTCGTTCGTCGAAGGGCATCAGCTCGGCGATCGTCAGCCGTCCCTGGAAGCCGGTGTCCTGGCACTCCCGGCAGCCGCGCCCGCGCATCAGCGTCGCCGGCGCCGCCTCCCGCAGCGCCGGGAACTCGCCGACCAGCCGCGCCTCCCAGTGCGGGGCGTCGGGATGCGGCGCGGCGCAATGCGGGCAGACGCGTCGCACGAGGCGCTGCGCCATCACGGCCTTCAGCGTCGAGCCGATGAGAAAGCGTTCGACCCCGAGCTCCGTCAGGCGCGTGATCGTCGACGCCGCGTCGTTGGTGTGCAGCGTCGAGAACACCATGTGGCCCGTCAGCGAGGCCTGGAAGGCCATCGTTGCCGTCTCGGCATCCCGGATCTCGCCCACCATGATGATGTCCGGGTCCTGCCGGAGGATCGAGCGCAGGCAGGTCGGGAAGTCGAGGCCGATCTGCGCGTTCACCTGCACCTGGTTGATGCCGGCGAGCTGGTATTCCACGGGATCCTCGACGGAGAAGATCTTCACGTCCGGCGCGTTGAGCTCCTTCAGCACCGTGTAGAGCGTCGTCGTCTTGCCCGAGCCGGTCGGGCCCGTGACGAAAACGACGCCGTCGGGCATGCGCATCAGCGCGCCGAGCTGTGCCACGTGGTCCGGCGCGAAGCCGAGCCGCGCGAAGTCGAGATCGATCCGGCTGCGGTCGAGAATTCGGATCACCGCGCTCTCGCCGCCCACGGTCGGGATCGTGGAGAGGCGGAAATCGATGTCGTTGCCGCGGATGGCGAGCTTGATCCGGCCGTCCTGCGGCAGGCGCCGCTCGGCGATGTCGAGCCCGCCCATGATCTTGATGCGCGACAGGATGGCCGCGTGCATCTCCATCGGCACCGTCTGCGCCACCCTCAGCGCCCCGTCGACGCGGAAGCGCACGACCACCCCCGACGGCGTGGGCTCGACATGCACGTCGGATGCGCGCATGTCGACGGCCGACGCGATCATCTGGTTCACGAGCCGGATGACGGGGGCCTCGCTGGCGATGTCGCGCAGGCGCTGGAGATCCTGCTCGCTCGCCCGCACGGGGCTGGCCCCCGTCGCCGGACCGTCAGGCGTCGCGTCGAGGCGCGCCCAGGCCGCCTCGAACGCGGCCGGCGTCGTCAGCACGGCGTCGACGGTGCGGCCGAGCGCGTAGCGCAGCGCCTGGAGCGGCAGCGGGTCGAGCGGGTCGACGATGGCCACGCGAACGCCGTCCGGCCCACTGGCCAGCGGGAGGATCCGGTTGCGCAGCAGGAAGTCGCGGTCGACGCCCTCCGGCAGGCCTGAGCCGTCGAGGTGATCCAGGCTGCGCAGGAAATCGAGGCCGGTCAGGCGGGCGAGCACGGCCCCGATGTCGGCCTCGGGGACGAGCCCCAGCCGCATCAGCACCAGGTCGAACCGCTCGCCCGTCTGGCGGGCGGCGAGGCGCGCGCGGTCGGCGCCGACCGTGTCGAGGTGGCCCGCCTCGATCAGTTCGCCGGCGAGCCTGTCGGCGAAGCCGGGCGACTGTGGATCGGGCAGGGGAGCGGCGATCGTCACCGCCGCCTCACTCGAGGATGCGGTTGAGGGTCTTGGGGAGGTTCTTCTTCGGCCGGACGCCGAAATTGGAGAGCCGCTGGCGATACTCCTCCGTGACCGCCTGGGCCTCGTTCAGGTCGCGGACGACGCGCGGCGTGATGAAGATCACCAGTTCGGTCTTGCTCACCCCATCGTCGCGGCTGCGGAAGGCGCCGCCGATCAGCGGCAGGTCGCCCAGCACCGGCACCTGCTTGTTGGCCTGCGTCTTGGCGTCCTGGATCAGGCCGCCGAGCGCGATGCTCTCGCCGTCGTTGACGACGACCGTCGTCTTGACGCGTCGCTGCTGGATCGTCGGCGAGTCGAGGTTGGACGAGGTCGTCCGCTGGACGCTGGACACCTCCTGCTCGATCTCCAGCAGCACGCGGCCGCTCTCGTTGATCTTGGGCCGGATCTGGAGGATCACGCCCGTGTCGCGATACTGGATCGAATTCACCACCGGCGCGCCGGGCGTGAGCACGCTCACCGCCGACTGGGTGGTGATCGGCACCTGGTCGCCGATCTGCAGGGTCGCGACCCGGTTGTCGACCACCATCAGCGAGGGCGACGACACGACGTTGACCTTGGTGATGTCGTTGAGGGCGTTCAGCGTCACCTGCACGTTGGTGGCGCGCAGCGCGTAGGAGAAGCCCGGGAAGACCGCGCCGAGCGCGCCGGAGATCGCGTCGGTGAACTGGGCGGTGTTGCGCTGGTTCTGGAAGTACCAGCGCAGGCCGAACTGCAGGTCGTCGCGCAACGCCACCTCGGCGATCGTCGCCTCGATCAGCACCTGGTTCGCCATGATGTCGAGGTTTTCCAGCACGCGCTGCACGCGCTGGAATTCCGTCGGCGTCGCCAGCACGAGGATCGCGTTGTTGGGCTCGTCGGCGACGATCTTCATCTGCTCGCCGTCCTGGCCCTGGCCTGCCCTGCCGCCGCCGTTGCCGCCCTGCTCCTCGAACGGCACCGTCGCCTCGGGATCGCGCCCGCCGAAACCCCCGCCGAAGCCGCCGCCGAAGCCGCCACTCCGTCCGGACCCGCCACTCGAGGCCAGAGCCGGGCCGGCGAAGGCGTCGCCGCCGTTGCGGCCGGGCGAGTCCACCGGCGCGGGCTGGAAGCGCGGCGCCACGGAGTCGGCCTGCCGCTGCTGCGCCGCCGGCGCGAACATCGTCTGGAGGATCGTCGTCAGTTCCTTCGCCGGGCGGTTGCGGGCGGTATAGGTGTAGAACTGCCGTTCGCTGCCGCGGGCCTGCGCGTCCATGCGGCGCACCCAGCGCTCGGCGCGCGTCAGGTAGGTGCGGTTCGGCGAGATGATCAGCACGGACTTGAGCTTCTTGTTCGGGATGATCTGCACCATCCCGCTCATCGGGCCTTCCCGGTCGCTGCCGAAGGCGCGCTTGAGATCGTCCGCGATCACGTCCGGCGAAACCGACTTCACCGGCACGAGCGCGAAGGACATGCCGCGCATCGTGTCGACGTCGAACACCGAGGCCGTGTCGCGCAGGGCGGCGATGTCGGCAGGCGATCCCGACACGGTCAGCGTGCCGCGCGCGTCGTCGGCGCGCAGGATCGAGCCGGCGGCGGCCATCGGTTCGAGGATGCGCCGCATCTCGGAGGCCGCGACGTGGCGCAGGCTGATGATCTGGACGCTGGATCCGAGTTCGCCGCCGCCTTCCCCCCGGAAGGCCGGGCCCGCGGCGGCGGCGGCGTCGGCCGGCACGATCCGGTAGGTCTGGCCGGTGTCCACGAGGGCGAGGCCCGCGCTCTTCAGCGACGCCTCGAAGAGCGCCGCCAGGCCGGCCCGGTCCACCGGGCGCGGCGTCTGGATCGTGACAGTTCCCTCGGCGCGCGGGTCGATCGTGTAGCTGACGCCGAAGACGTCGCCGAGCACCGACTTCGCGGCCTGGTCCACCGACACGCGCACGAGGTTCAACGTGATGGGGCCGCCATTGCCGCCGCCACGGGCGGCCGCGCCGCCCTCGCCGGGCTGTGCGGTGAAGCTGCCGGTGCCGAACTCGAAGGCCGAGGGCTCCGCGCCTCCGGCCGCGAGAGGGCTCGCCAGCGGCCGACCGGGGTAGTCGCGCCGCTCCTTGCCGGTTTCGTGGCGTGGCGAGCCGTACACGACAGGCTCGCTACCGATCTGGGGCTCCGGAATCGTGTTGCACGCTGCAAGTAATGCGGGAAAAACGCTGAGCAGGAAGAACGCGACAAGTTTCCGCCCGCGAGACGGCGTTGCTCGCGCGCATTCGTCTGCCCCTCTTGCTGCGATACGCGTTGCCTGGTTTCCCATAACCTGCCGATCGGTTGCCGTCAGGCGACCGTTTGCCAAGTCTGGTATGTTAACTACACTCACAGGCAACGTGTCCAACGCTGTTAACACAGGGTAAATTGGACCATGGTCCGTTTACCTCCCGGTAATAAACAGATAAGGGAATCTAAACCGCAGGCCAAGCTGCCCGCAGACATTGTGAACCGTTAGTTGCGTGCCATGCCCGAACTAGCACACACCCTTAGCCGCAGGCGGCGCCAGGCCGGCTTCACGCTGGTCGAGGCGTTGATCGTGCTCGCGATCATCGGGCTGATCATGCAGCTCGTCGGCCCGCGCGTCATGACCTACTGGGCCGATGCCAAGGTCAAGTCAGCCGGCGTCCAGGCCGAGCGCCTGGCCAGCGCGCTCGAACTCTTCTATCTCGATGCCGGCCGGTATCCCACCGCCGCCGAGGGCCTGCGCGCGCTGGTCGAGGCGCCGGCCCGCGTCGAGCGCTGGAACGGCCCCTACATCAAGGGCAACGCCATCCCGCTCGATCCCTGGGGCCAGCCCTACATCTACCGCGTGTCGGGCCCGAACGGCCCCATCGAGGTCAGCTTCCGCCACCCGGACGGCAAGGACGCCGGAGAGCGCAGGCGCCAGGCGAGCAGTCCGACCCAGTGACGCCGTCCCCGCCGCCGCCCGCAGGGTCAGGATAGGGCCATGTCCGCCATCACGGCGCCCCCGCGCCCGGCATCGACCTCCCCGTGGGCCCGCCTCCGCGGGTGGTGGATCGCCGAGGCCCGCGCGACCGGCGGGCGCTGGACCCGCGATCCGCTGGCGGCGCCGGACGCGACGCTGCTGATCCTGCGGCCCGGCGAAACGGACGTCGCCGTCGAAGGCCGTTCCGCCGGAAAGTCCGTCTTCGCCGACCGGATCCCGATCACGGGCGTCACGCCCCGCGGCCTGCGGGCCCTGCTGCGCCGCGCCAGGCTGCCGCGCACGTCGCCCGTCATCATCGAGCCGCCGCCCGGCGTCGTCCTGTCGCACGCGATCACCCTGCCGGCCGCCGCCGCGGATGCGGCTCCCGCGCTGGTGCAGGACGTCGTGCGCCGCAAGACGCCGCTCTCGCCGGAGCGGTTCCACATCGTCCACGCGCTCGCCGCGGCGGCCGGGGGCAGCGACAAGGCCACGCTGCGCATCGCGCTGGTGCCGCGCGAATGGGTCGCCGGCCAGCTCGCGCGTCTCGGGCTGGGTGTCGAGGACATCGCCGCCGTCATGATCGACATGCCGGGCCAGGCGCCGCTCTTCGCACCGCTCGCGCCGCCGAAGCCGCGCCGCGGCGCCGCGGTGCTGCGCGCGCTGCCGGTCCTCGCCCTGGCCGCAGGGCTCGGTTGGCTCGGGTGGGCCGCCTGGCAGACGGAAACTGCGCTTCGCGACGTCGATGCACGCCTCGCCGCGATCGCCCCGCAGGCGCGCGAGGCGATCGCCCGCCAGCGGACCTCGGGCGATGCGCGCGCCCTCGTCGACGCGCTGGCGGAACGCCGGGCCAGGGCCGGTCCGCTCGTGCTGTGGCGCGAGCTCACCCGGCTGGTTCCCGCCGACACCTTCATCGTCGACCTGCAGATCGGCGAGCGCGACGTCACGCTGACGGGCTATTCGTCGGCGGCGACGGCGCTGATCCCGCTGCTGGAATCGAGTCCTCTCCTCAAGGAAGCCGCGTTCACCGGCGCCATCGTCTTCGACCAGCAGGAGCGGCGCGAGCGCTTCACCATCCGCGCCGCCCTGCGCCATCCCCAGCCTGCGCCGGAGACGCTGCGATGAGCCTGCGGCCCCGTCGCCCCCTCAGCCGCATCGCGTTCTGGTCGGTCAATGTCGCCGTGCTGGCCCTCGTCTACGTCGCGCTGGTGCAGCCGGTGGCGGCATGGTTCGTCGACCGGCAGGCGGAGATCGAGGAGAAGACGGACCTGCTCGCCCGCTACGAGCGGGCCGTCGCGGGGCCGCGTCCGGGCGGCGGTTCCGTCGATGTGGCCGGCGCCTTCCTGCTGGGCCCGACCGACGCGGTGCGCTCGGCCGCCCTTCAGGAGGCCGTCAGGCGGATCGCCACGGCCAGCGGCGCCCGCGTGCTGTCGGTGTCGGACCTGCCGCTGGCCCGGGAGCGGGCCGGCATCGTCGCGCTCCGGGTCGACATGGCCGGATCCCTCAAGGCCGTGGGCCAGACGATCGCCGGGCTCGAGCGCGGCACGCCGATGCTCGCCATCGCCCGCGCAGGCATCAGGGCCTCCGCCACGCGGGACGAGGTGGCCGGGGAACTCACGCCCCTCGACGTCCAGCTCGATATCGTCGGATACGCCGCGCGATGACCCTGCGAGCCGCCCTTTGCTGCCTCGCCGCCGCGGCGGCGCTCCTGCCGCCGCCGGATGCCGCCGGCGCCGAGCGGCCCGTGCCCGTCGAGGCGCAGCTTCGCGACATTCTCGAGCGCCCCCTCTTCGCCCGGTCGCGGCAGCCGGGCGGCGGTCCGGTCGAGGCGACCGTCGCGGCGCGGCCGCCGGACGCCATCGTGCGGGAGCCGCGCGCCGTCCCGGCGGAGGACATCGCCGTGCAGGTGATGGGCGTCCTCATCGCGCCGCCCACGCGCAAGGCCCTTCTGCGGTTCGGCGACGCGCCGCCCGAGTGGCTGGCCGAGGGCGCCTCCGCCGAGGGATGGCGCGTCAGCGTGGTCGAGGAGGCCGGTGTCGTCCTGTCGGGCACGGCCGGGGACGTCCGCCTCGACCTGCACGAGCCGCCCCGGTGACAGCGGCGCCGGCGCGCCGGAGCGAGTCCGGCTTTGCCATCATCCTCGCGCTCTGGGCGGTCGGCGTGGTCGGGCTCGTCGGCATGGGCTATGTGGCCGCGGCCCGCGCCCGCGTCACGGCCGCCTCCGCGACGTCGGAGCATGCCCGCCTGATGCTGCTGGCGGAAGGCGCGGCGATGCGGGCCGCCGCCGGCCTCGTCTCGGATCTCGCCTCCGGTCGCTTCGACCCCTCCCGCCGCGCGCTCGACGGCACGCCGACGGCCTGCGCGGCGGATGCCGGCGTCACCGCCATGGTCGCCGTCGAGGACGAAGCCGGGAAGGTCAACCTGAACCTGTCGCCGCCCGCCATGCTCGCCGCTGCGCTCCGGGTTGCAGGGGCCGGGGAGGATGCGTCGGCGGCGATTGTGTCGGGCATCCTCTCGGCACGCGAGCAGGCCGCCGCCGTCCGGCCCGTGCAGGCGACCGTCCGCGCCGATGGCGGACGGCGCGAGGAGCGGCGCTCGATCGCGACACAGCGCGCTTTCGCGTCCGCCTACGAAATCGGCTCCTTTGCGCGGGGCGACGAGCGCCTGTCGGCTGCCCTGCTGCCGCTCGTCACTGCCCACTCCAACCGGCCGGGCATCGACCGCGCTGTCGCCCCGCCGGCCCTTGTCGCGGGCCTCGGCGGGCAGGACGTGCCGGCGGCGTGGCTGTCGTCCTCGGAACGGCAGAGCTTCACGATCCGCGCCTCGGTCGCCTCCGGCAGGGCGGTCGCCCGGGTCGACATCGTCGCCGCGATCGCCGCGCCACCGGCGCCCCCGTTGCGGATCGTGGAATGGCGGCGCGATCCGACGCCCCCGCCCGCGAGCGGCTGGCCGTCGCCGGCGGGGCTGCCGCCATGCTGACCGGCGATGCGGCGGCCCTCGTCTGCGGCCTTGTCTTTCTCCTGCTGATGGCGGCGGTGGTGTGGATCGACGCACGCCGTCTCGTCATTCCGGACGCGCTGAACGCGGCGATCTTCGCCACCGGCGCAGGCGCCGCGATCTGGACCGGCGCGCCCTCGCCGCTGTCGGCCGCCGCGGCGTCAGTCGTCGGGGCCGGCACGCTCTGGCTTGTGCGGGAGGCGGTGTCGCGGCGGGCGGGCCGCGAGGCGATGGGTCTCGGCGACGTCAAGTTCGCCGCCGCCGCAGGCGTCTGGGTCGGCCTGCCGGCGCTGCCGGCGATGCTGGTGGTCGCCTCCGCCGCGGGGCTCGTCTACGCGCTGGCGCGACGGGTGCAGCCCGACGTGCGGATTCCCTTCGGGCCGTTCCTGGCGATCGGCGCCGGCGCCGCGCGCTGGCTGGAGGGGGCGGGCTGGCTCGGCTAGGGGCGGGTCGCGGCTATTGTGCGAGAAGACGCTTCGAGACGTCCGTCAGCCGTGCCGCC
>JAIYAB010000203.1 GCA_027489275.1 Hyphomicrobiales bacterium | reverse complement strand
TCCTCGCGCAGATGGCGGCGCAAACCGTCGAGATGCGCGACGAAGGCCCCCCGGCTCGCCTTGTCGCCAATGAAACCCTCGTCGTCGCGGATCTCGAGATTGTAGCCGACGACGCTGACAGACGGCAGTTCGATGGCGCCATGCGGCCCCTGCGGCCGCGCCTCGCCCGATCGGCCCGCTCCAGCAGTGGCAGTCCCCATCTCGTCCCCCCCATTTGTCAGTCCCCAGCGCAACCCGAGAGGGGGGCGGGAGGTTCCCCGCTGCCGCGGGCGGCGTGGCGCGCACGCGCTGACAAAGTCGGGATTTGGCCACACATGCGCGACCACCCGAAGCTATCCTGACAGCTTCAGGTGGCCAGGGCCGGAGACTGTCCGCCTCAAGGGGCGCACTCCACATCGGGGGTAAAATGGCGTGCCGTTTCACACTCAGGCTGGCCGACGGCGCGCGATATGATCACCACACAGACAAAGTGTATGGGGTAGCAGTTTTATTGGTTTCGTTTGCCATCCGCTCAATCTCGGCCACAGGCTCATTCACGCCTAAAAGTGTACGATCTGGCAGGCGACAATCCCGGATGCCCTGAAAAACTGGTGGTAGCAACATGTGACTAAGCAGCAGGGACAGTACCAGACATCGGCGGCAGATCAGCCGCCGATATAAATTCATCCCGGAACCAGGCCCATTTTCGGCTGTCGAACAGTGCCTTGAGCCAATCAATTGTCGCTGCGACAGACTGGCTCTCACGCGTTTCTCGACGATACGTCAACCAAATGTCGCGGTGTGCGGAGACTGGGAGCTGAAGAGGCACAACCTTGTTGCCGAATGCGACGCTGTAGTTTGGAAGGGCGCCGATGCCGAGCCCGCTCTCGATTGCAGATATCGCTCCTGCAGACCCTTGGACCTTCGCCACGATCTGGATGGCGCGAACCGGCCCCAATAGGTTAGCCAGATGCCCGTTGCTAACGTGGCCGTCCCACTGTTCAACGAGACGGTGACCACGGAGTGCCTCGAGCGAGACGGGCCTGCCGTGCTCGGCAATGTAGCCTTCGCTAGCGAATAACTCGAAATGCATCCTCCCGAGCTTAACGGCCACAACGTCCGCGGCGGTCGGGGGCGTCATTTGGATCGCGAGATCACTGTCGAAGCGGAGGATGTCTGCAACTGAGTTCGATATCCGGAAGTCGATCCCTGTTAGTGGATTGCTGGTCTGAAAAGCCCGCGCGTTGGGAATGAGCCAGTTGGCCCCAAGGCCTTGCGTCACGGTTATCGAAACCCAGCTGCGCTCGCCGCGCTGTCCGGCAATCAAACGCTCGAGGTCGGTAACCGGCGCCTGCATCTCGCGCGCAATGTCGAGAACCTTCTGTCCAAAGAGGGTTGGCCTGGCACCGTCGGGATCGCGATCCAGCAACCGTCCTTTGCAGAAGGCCTCGAGGCTTGAGACACGCCGCAGGACCGTGGCGCTACTGACACCTGTCCTTGCCGCTGCTCGGCCCAGGCTACCTTCCTCCGCGAGCGCAACGAAAAGTCGAAGGTCGTCCCAGACAAGGGCTGTCGACAGAACTGCGTCTCGGAAGGTCGTGCTCATGATCGGGCGGACGCCTTGCGTTTCATTCGTGAACCGGCTCGGGACGCGAATGCACCGCAAATCTTAAGAAAGCGTCCGTTGCTGACATGCTCAATGAGTGGGCCCGGCCGGTTGTAAAAAGACTACGCTTTTCGGGGTGTTTAGCGTACCGCGACTGCTGGCCGGGCGACCTTATTTACAGGGAGGAGTGCGTTGGCTTACCGTGGTCGCTAGCTCTTCTTGGCATATCAAGCCTGAACAGACGCTTCTTCTCAACCGCGCGCCGGTGGCCTCTACAGATCATGGAAGAACGGCAGCCTATTCACGCCGGAATGAGAGAGGTCCACATCAAGGTAGAACAGAATGATTGATACCCTAGAGGCAAAGACCGACGAGACTCAATTCCAACGCAAATCGGGACCGCAGGATCTGCGGCGCTACCAGATCAGCCTCCGCGATAGTCAACGGTCAGAGATCCTGGCATTCGGCTCGATATGCGCGCAAGATGATCGATCCGCTAAACACGAGGCAATCGCCCTTCGATCCGACGCGCAAGCGGTCATCGGATATTCACTCCGCAGCAAGATCCCGGGCGAGGAGCCAATTCAAACGTCCGCACGCGTTCGCGAGAATAATCAAACAACCGCCAAGATGATCGAGCCATGGCTTGGCAATAGCGATTGGCTCAGAGCATCCATGGAGATCTTCATTACGAGAGCTACGATCTTGGATAGGGTGGCAGCAAATGATGAAGAATCATCGGCGACGCTCTTTTCGCGAGCGCGGACTCCCCTCTCCATTGACCGGCTGGATGAGTTGATCAAGCAAGTCATAGCAACTGACCCCGCCGTTCGCCGTGCGCGTGCAAAAGGACTGAACATTGCTTGGAACATTAACCATGGGTATTGCCCAGGGGTGCATGCCCACGCCGGTCTAGATGTTGCCGCTGGCGATGACGCTATCGCGATATCGAGCGCGAGCGCGCGCGCGATTCTATGCATGTCACTCAGAGCCAACAACTATCGCAGACGCAGTTGGGCGACATTCCACGGCCCAAGGCACAACTTGGCCGAGCCGACATCAGCAACGTTGGCCGCCAGTCTCAGGGCTACAGTGACAGCGGCCGATCCGACTGCATGGAAGCCGGCCAGCGCCGCTATCAACTATTTGCGCCGTACGGGCTTGGCGGGTCTGGCTGAGAAAATCCGCAAGCAGGCGATCACTGCCGCATGACCCTAAGCCCTCGTGGCGGCTTGAGATTTATACTCGCGCGGATCGATGATCAGGGAGCCCGTCGATCCCATACAATCCAATGCGTGGGCTTAGGCTACCCGCCGCACAAGGGCGTGACGCTGTGCAGGCGCCCTCGTGAGGCACGGTAGCTTTAGGGAGGATGGAGGCGCCCCGTGAAGCTGCGGGGCGGCGCTCCAGCACCGAGATGGTCAATGAAGGAGGAGAAGGAGATCTGCGGAACCCAATCAGGGTCACCCCCGAGAAGAAGAGCCTCTGGAGCGGGCACTCGGGTCCGCGCTCCGAGAGATGACAAGATGCAGACCAAAGATGACGGCGGTGTCCACGACAATGCGGGGCCGCAGGAGGACGAACTCGCGCTGTACGCGCGGGCCTATCGCGGGGTGCTGAGCCCCGACGAGCTGTTCCTCCGCTTTGAAACGTCTGCGGCCAATGCCCGGCTGATCGAGGCGGCCCCCGAGCGCTTCGATGGCGAGCAGGGCCTCAGCGGCCGCCAGCTCGCGGAAGGGGCCCGGATGGCGGCGCGCCGCATGGCGATCCTGCTGGCGGAGACCCCGACGGCGCTGAGGGAGGTCCTTGCGCTGAAGGTGCACGTGTTCGAGACGCTCATTGAGCTGCCCGACGAAGTCGCGCGGTCGAACGCGGCGGTCATGGTCGAGGCGGCGATGAGGGCCGATGGCGAGCGAGCCGGCGTCGTGCTCATCCCTCTCGATGCGCCCTTCGGGCCGACCCAGTGAGGGTGTGATGGGTTACCTCTTCTATGATCTCGAGAGCACTGGGCTCTCGCCCTGCTTCGACATCCCGCTCCAGGCGGCGTTCGTCCAGACTGACGCCGATCACCACATCAAGCGCGAGCTCACACTGCGCTGCCGGCTGCCGGCCCACATCGTGCCGTCCCCCGAAGCGCTGCTCGTCACCGGCGTCACGCCAGCGATGCTCGATGACCAGCCGCTCTCGCATCTGGAGATGATGGGCCAGATCGCGCGGATCCTCGCCGACTGCAAGCCGGCCATGCTGATCGGCTACAACACGATCCGCTACGACGACGAGGTCATCCGCCAGTCCTTCTTCCAGACCCTCCTGCCGCCCTACGCCGGCGCGATGACCGGCCACGGCCGCGCCGACGTGCTCACCATGCTTCGGGCCGTGATCATGCTCGAGCCTGACGCGGTCGTGGTGCCGCGCAGCCCCGAAGGCAAGCCGGTGCTGAAGCTGGGCGAGGTCTGCCGCGCAAATGGCATTTCGCTCAGCGAGGACGCCGCTCATGACGCGCTGGCGGACGTCCTGGCGACGCGCGACCTGTTCCGGCTCCTGCTGGACCGGGCGCCGGCGACCATGGCGACGATGGTGGCGAACGCGACGAAACGCGGACCCAGCGGCCTCATGGCCGACGATGATCCGGTCATCCTCGGCGGGGTCTCGCGGCTGGTGCCGGTCGCGCCGTTCATCGGTTCGCCCACGAACCCGAACGCGAGGACCGTCATCGACCTTAGCGAGGATCCGGACGGGCTTCTCGACCTGCAGGCGCCCGAGCTCCTCGCGCTGATCCGTACCGGCCGCTCGCCCATCCGGCAGATCAAGACCAACGCCCAGCCGATCCTGTTCGGCTGGGACCAAGCCGTTCATGCGCTGGTCGAGCCGCTTCCGCTGTCGGTCTACCGCGCCCGGGCCCGGGCGTGCTGGGATCACCCGACCTTCACCCGGCAGCTGGCCTTGGCGCTGGAGGAGCGGTACGCCGACCTGGACCCCTCTCCTTGGGTCGACGAGCAGCTCTACTCCGGCGGCTTCGTCTCCAACGCGGATGCCGCAGCCTGCGAGCGCTGGCATCAGCAGCCCTGGGCGTTGCGGGCGAACTTCGCCGCGCAACACATCCAGGATCCTCGGCTGCGCTCGCTCGCGATCCGGCAGGTATTCCTGACCGCGCCGGAGACGCTCTCGCCCGACGCCTGGCGCCGCGGCCAAGACTGGATGCGCCATCGGCTCACGACGTCGGACGAGGTGCCCTGGTTGACGATCCCGAAGGCGCTCGCGCGCTGCGAGGCACTCGCGGCGACGGTCGAGCCAAGCGCTCGGCCCGCGCTTGACGAGATCCGGGACTGGCTGGTCAAGCGGCGCGAGGCGCTCGGGCCCGATGAGCCTGTCGGGGCGGAGACGCTTCTGGCGACGACGCCAGCCTGATCATCTTCGGCAAGACCAGGACGACAGAGGGCGTCGGCCGCAAGGCCGGCGCCCTCATCCATGACGGGACGGGAGACGGGACTGCAACCGCAGGACCCCCGTGAAGCCACACCCGGACCTCCCCGATGACCAGCAAGTCCAGCCGCGCGCGCAAGACGCGCGACGTGCCCGCCGTCCCGCTCCCTGAGCCGATTGGCCTCCACCTGTTCGACTATCACGACGTCGATCGTCGCTTGCATGGCGAGGGCATCATGACCTCGACTAGCGACGAGGAGGGCCATGCCCAGGCGAGGCAGCGCGCGCTTTGGAACCGGCTCTACGAGGACGAGCGCGGCTCCTGGCGCAGCCTGCTCGTCCCTGACGCCGAGATGATCGCGCGCATCGCCGCGCTCGACCGGACCTGCCCGCAGTTTTCGGCCGTGACCGCCTGGATCCTGCGCGCCGCGACCTTGGCGATGGCAGGAGGCCAGCCGCTTCGCCTCGATCCTTGCGTGCTGCTGGGCCCGCCCGGCGTCGGCAAGACCTACTACGCCCGTCGCCTCGCCCAGGCCTTCGGCGTTGCGACACTGACCATCCCGATGAACCTTGTCAGCGACCGGGGGACCTGGTTCTCGGGGCTTGCGCCGATCTGGCGAGCTTCGGCGCCTGGCAAGGTCGCGCAGCTCCTGCTCGACTCGAACTGCGCCAGCCCGGTCGTCGTCATCGACGAGATCGAGAAGGCCAGTCCCATCAATCCGACCGAGACGCCGATCAACGTCCTGCACTCTCTCTTGGAGCGGGAGAACGCCAGCCGCTTCACGGACGAGTTCCTCGAAGTGCCGCTGCGTGCCGATCATATCATCTGGATCGCGACGGCGAACGATCTCTCGCCGCTGCCCACTTCGATCGTCGACCGGCTGATCGCATTCGAGATCACGCTCGAGCCGGGTCAGATGCTCGCGATCCAGCGCTCGCTATTTGAGGAGGCCAATGCCGCCACCGGCGAGCTGTTCTCGGCACCGACGGACGCCCTGCTTGAGCAGGTCATGGCACAGACGCCGCGCGCGATGAGCCGGCTCTGGCCGATCGCTTTTGGCTTCGCCTGCATGGAGGGGCGCCGGCACGTCGCCCGTGCCGACCTCGCCCAGGCCGAAGGCGTACTGCGGCTCGGTCGTGAAGGACGGGGCCGGATCGGCTTCCTGATTGGGATGGCAGCCGAGGGGACGAAGACGAAGCCGGGCGAGGCCCCGGTGCGGACCCGGAGCCCGGAGCGGAAGCGGTGACGAGAGGAGTGGTGAGGAAGGGGACCAAACACCCCCGAGAACCTCAGACGACCTCAATCACAAAAGAGCATCATTCACATGATCCCGTACCAGTCTGGCGCCCCTGCGCCCGAGAGCCTTGCGACCCTGCAGCTCGACCCGACCCTGCGCGCCACGATCGACGAGATCGCGGCCTTGCGCCTCCACGGCCCCAGCATCGCCGACTACGCCGCCTTCATCCGCAAGCCGCCGAATGTCGCCGGAATCGTGGAGCGCGCCAGGCTCCATGGCGATCAGGTCAAGCGGTTCGTTGCGCTCGCCGATGGCTCGCCGCCCGGGGTGATCACCTTCAACCTGCCGCAGCTCTACGCGCTCGTCCTGCTCAACACGACCGCCACCGTGGCTGTCGCGCTCATGCCGGCCCGCGACGGCGCCGACCGGCATGCGCGACGTCAGCAGGGCCAAGCGTTCATCCAGTCGCTCGAGAACCCGGAAGATAACGACCTGCGCCATCTCGCCGAGATCGCCTTCAGGCTGAAGGAGCGCGACGTATCGCAGATCACGCAGGACGCGATTGCCTTCGCTGGCCGCGGCCATGGCGAGGCGCCGACGTCCAGCCGCGCCACGCTCCATACCATCGAGGAGCATGTGACCCTGCGCGTCTGGCTGAAGCGTCAGACCGACATCCCGGCGCTGCTCGAAGAGGCCCGGCATCATGCGGTCATGGCGGATCGTTTCGCTGCCTCCTTCGACCAGGACGAGCTGCACCCGCAGGAGCGCGACGAGATCGCGGCCGCCCGTGAGGGCGCGCTCCTCCAGCACGTCCTGGCGCTGGCCGAGATCGCGCTCGCCTCCGTCCCGGTCGACACCGACCTCATCTTCGAGGTGGCTCATGCCAGCGTCGCGACGCGGGCGCAGCTTCAGGCCGGGCTGCTGATCGCGATCGCGGTCGGGCAGCACTACCGCGCCATGCTGGCCGCCAACCCCTGCTGAGGGCGCTGCGGACGGGAACGCGCTCTCGCCGGGACAAGGAAGAACAGGCGCCCCTCGCGGGCGCCTGTTTCGATTCCGGGAACGAAGAGGACGCGCAGCCGATCGGGCTGTACCCACATGAAAGAACGACAATGACCGACAAGAAGAACCGGGACCTGACAGGTCCTCATGAAGGCGGGGCCGTCGACCGGCCAGAACTCCGGACTGATCTCGACCCGATCGCCATCGTCACGGAGCTCGTCAACGACGACCCCTCGCTCGCCGAGCTCGTCGCCTTCCGCAACGCCGTGCCGGACCTCAAATTCGCGGCCCGCGAAGCCAAGCGCTTGGGCGACGAGTCCATGCGCCTGCGCAACAGCGCCGATCTCGGCACCGTGCGCAGCATCGTGGCCGGACTGACCCTGGTCAGCCTCAGCTTCAGGTCCCTCGTCGCGATCTGGCCCAGCGACAATCTCGACGTGGTCGACGCCAAGCTCGCGCTGGCCGAAGTGACCGGCCCCAATCTCAGCCAGGAGGCGGACTACGTCCCGTCGCTGTCGCCGGAGGTCGCCACCCGGATCCGAGTCAAGCGCGCCGCCTTCAACGTGGGCGAGTTGGTCGTGCCGGCGGGGCCGGCGGCGCCTTCGTCCTGCGACCGTGGCCTCGCTGGCTGGCCACTGACGCGCTACGACCTGACGAGCCTGCTGCCGCCGCGGGGCGGCCCGCCGGTCTTCGCCGACGCGCAGGTCCAGGCCTGGGCCGGCCTCATGGACAATGTGCCCGACCTCGCCAAGCTCGCCGGGCGGGTCGAGCGCCTTCTCGCCACCGCCGACCGGCTGATGGCGCTGGCGCAGGTCCCTGGTGACGATGCCGCGCAGCTGCGCCGAGCGGCGGAGGGTGCGCTGATCTCGGGATACCTCGCGGCGGCACAGATCGCGATCTGGCCGGTCGAGAAGGGGACCACCGGCGTCGCGGCCAAGAAGCGCGTCGCCAGGGCGGTCAATGATCGTGCCAGCCGCAACGACCCGCTGCACATGCAAGCCGCCGTCAGGATGATGTTCGAGGACGGCAGCTGGCTCGCCAGGCTCGTGGGGGCCGACCGGATGGTGACGAGCGTGCCCGTCTGGATCGAGGTCGTCTGAAGGACAGCTAACAGGGCGACGTCACGAAGCACGACGGTGGCTTCGACATTCCCGGGAAGACAAGGACAGGCGGCGCGGCAGCGCCGCCTGTTTTCGTTTGGAAGGAGGGAGCGCGAGGCAAAGGACAGCAACCCCTTTGGACCCTCTGCCGACTAAAGAAAGAACCTGAACATGACCAATATCATCGACGGCGACGCTGAGATCGCCGAAACGACCCGCTCCCGCCGCACGCCGATGAGCCGCCTCCTGCCAGAGGGCAGTGCCGGTGCTGTGACCCACTGGGTCGAGACGCAATGGCCGCGTGTCGGCGGCGTGGCGCTCGCGCCGCTCCCCAAGGACGCCTTCACCGACCCTGCGTTCACCGAAAGGTACAAGCCTGGCATGTTGACGGCGATCTACGCCGCCGGTTGCGGCTTCGATCATGCCAGCACCGGCGCCACCGGCCTGGTCGGCGTCGCGCGCCGTCTCCTGGCGGCGGTCCACAAAATCTCCACAACCACGCAGACGGATCTGCGCAGCCGTCTGCGCGAGCTCAACGTCGACCGCTATGGCGCGCTGACCACCAGCGCGGATGGCTATCCCTGCAGCAACTTGGGATTCGACACCTGGATGATGCAGCACATCCTGCCCGTGGGTCGCCCGCTCCCCGGTTCGCCCGTCGCTATCGGCGACCGGTGCCTCACCGTGCGCTTGCCGGCGGATATGACTGCGCGCGAGTTCGACAAGCAGCTCGCCGCCCGGATGAGCAATGCCCGGCTCAACACCTGGCTGGACACCGCCGAAGGCCGCAAGCACTGCGCCATCCTCGGCACCGCCCCAGCCGAGTTCGCGCGCGGCACGACTTACCGCTTCAATGGTGGAATGCGCCGGTCGGACGACGCCGAGATCTACTTCTTCCGGCCGAAGTCCGATGATGCCGATCGCCTCCTGCGGCTCGCCGAGGCGATCGTCCACCAGCACGTCATGACCCCGCCCGCGCGGCGCGCTCGCATCTCCTGGCGGTCGCGTTCGCAGGGGACGCGGTCGGATTTCCGGAGCGAGTAGGCGGGTCCTTTAGATCTCGGGCCCGTAGTCGAGCCGCTGGAGCGCCTCGTTCAGGGTCTCGAGATCGAAGCCTGACCCATATCCCGAGGTGGTATCCGTCTTGTCGTGGCCGAGGATGGCCTGCAGGATGCCGTCAGCCGGTCGGACCTGATTCCGGAACTGATCGGTGACCCGCTGCCGGCAGCTATGGAAGGTCTTCCGGCTGTCCTTCACG
>JAIYAB010000170.1 GCA_027489275.1 Hyphomicrobiales bacterium | reverse complement strand
TTCGGCGATGGTCAAGGAGAGGGGCATGGGGGAGCGGGGTTGAGGGGTGGTGAAGGGGCGAGCGGCGAATGGGGAGGGGCGAAAAGCGAATAGCGAATGGCGAGTTGGGAGTCGCGAGTGGCGAAAGGGGTGGGAGTCAGGCGGCTCCGCCGCCCCCTATTCGCCATTCGCTATTCGCCCCTCGACCCAGCGCGATTCATGCGCAAATAATCCTATGTGTCTACGCACTGTCGGTTGCGCCACGGAGCGGCGCCGCTTCCGCGCTCACCGGAACGGCGGCTCGTCGAAGCTGCGGAGCTTGCGGGAGTGGAGGCCTTCGCGCTGGCTGCGCAGCAGGTCGAGGGCAGCGAGGCCGATCTTGAGGTGCTCGCCGACGGCGCGCTCGTAGAAAGCGTTGGCGGCGCCGGGCAGCTTGATCTCGCCGTGCAGCGGCTTGTCGGAAACGCACAGCAGCGTGCCGTAGGGGACGCGCAGGCGGAAGCCCTGGGCGGCGATGGTGCCGCTCTCCATGTCCACCGCAATGGCGCGCGACAGGTTGATGCGACGGCGCTCCTTGGTCCAGCGCAGCTCCCAGTTGCGGTCGTCGTTGGTGACGACGGTGCCCGTGCGCAGGCGGCGCTTGAGCGCCTCGCCGCGGTCCCCCGTCACCTGCGCGGCGGCCTCCTGCATCGCCACCTGCACCTCGGCCAGCGCCGGGATGGGCACGTCGGTGGGCACGAGGCTGTCGAGGATGCGGTCCTGCCGCAGGTATCCGTGCGCCAGCACGTAGTCGCCGATGACCTGCGACTGCCGCAGCCCGCCGCAATGGCCGACCATGAGCCAGGCATGCGGGCGCAGCACGGCGAGGTGATCGGTGATGTTCTTGGCGTTGGAGGGCCCGACGCCGATGTTGACCAGCGTCGCGCCCCGGCCGCCCGGCGCGGTGAGGTGGTAGGCGGGCATCTGGAAGCGGTGCCAGGGCGAGGCGGCGAGGATCGCCTCGATCTCGGCGTCCGGCGTTCCGCGGACGATGCGGCCGCCGCCGGGCAGGACGAGGGCGTCGAACGGCGTCGCCGGGTCCTTGAGCTGCTCGATGCCCCAGCGCATGAACTGGTCGACATAGCGGTGGTAGTTGGTGAGCAGGATCCAGGGTTGGACGCTGCGCCAGTCGGTGCCCGTGTAGTGGACGAGGCGGCGCAGCGAATAGTCGACGCGCACCGCATCGAACAACGCGAGCGGGCGCGGTTCTCCGTCGCGGATGTCGTACTCGCCGTCGGCGATCTCGTCGCCCACGGCGGAGAGCTGGGGCACGGGGAAGAAGCGGGCGAGCTCGGCCGCCGTCACCGAGCCGCGGCCGAGCTCATCGCCGCGCTCGAAGACATAGGGGTACGGGATCTCCTGGGGGCCGACACCGACCTCGATGAGGGCGCCGAACTCCTGCGTCAGCGGACGCAACTGCTCGAGCAGGTAGGAGCGGAAGGCGGCCGGCTGCGTCACCGTCGTCGTGTAGACGCCCGGCGCGGAGAACTTGGCGAAGGCGCGGCGGTTGGTGCCGGGTACGCCCTCCGGGAGATAGGTCAGCGACAGCTCGGGATAACGGAACGCCGTGCGCTCCTCCGGCGTCGGCGGATGCCCGCTCTCGAGGAACCGGTCCACCGCCTGCCGCAGCGCGGTCGTAGCGCCGGCATAGAGCTCCTCCAGCCTGTCGACGGCGGCCTCCGGGGTCTCGACGGGTTCCCTGGTCAGCGATCCGGTGGCGGGGGGAGCCTGGAGCAAGGGCGTTTCCTTCCGTTGGCGTGGCCCCCTGCTTACGCCTGCCCGGCGGGCCGCGTCCAGAGACGGGCGAACGAAAAAGGCGCCGGACCCTTCGGCCGGCGCCCGAGGTCCGAAGACCTGCCCCCATGCGTGTCTTCAGGCGACCTGCAGGTTGACTGCGGCGGTCTTGCCCCTCTCCGTCTTCAATTCGAAGCGGAGCTTCTGACCCTCGTTCAAGCTTCGCAGGCCTGCGGCCTCGAGCGCCGTGATGTGCACGAACACGTCACGACCGCCGTCGCTGGGCTGGATGAAGCCGTAACCCCGCTCTGTCGAGAACCATTTGACGGTACCTTCCTGCATGGAAGCATTCCTCTTGCAGTGACGACTGGACCGCGCGCCACGAGGCGACACGGACAACCGGCCTTGGAACCCAGGAACGAACCGCCACACCTTTCTCCGAGCCGGATGGAAAGCGTGGCCGAAGCGGCCAAGCGGGCCAATCCGCGATTGTACCGAAAATGAACACGACGGCGTTTTGCCGGTCAAGATGAACTTCGCAGATTTTAAGTATAGCTTGAGCTTGACGGAAGTATATACACGCTTCTGCATTGGAGAATGCAGCGTCGACCTCGAGCTATACCGGTTGTCTGATCGGAGCGCCTCATGTCCAGCCATCCGGCACCCTCCTGTTGATCCCGACACTTCTCCCCCGCGGCGCGAGGGTGCGTCCTTCGAGACGCGGGCTGCGCCCGCTCCTCACGATGAGGGGCATTGTAGTAACCGGAGTGTTGGGGAGATCCTTGGCGCCGATGCGCTGTCGCGCGGGGGGCGTCAGGCGGTCCAAACCCACTCATCTCCTCATCCTCAGGAGGGCGCGGCAGCGGCCGTCTCGAAGGACGCTGGATGGTGGTGCGCAGGGGATGCGGCGGCGCGATGGTGCGTCCTTCGAGACGCGGGCTGCGCCCGCTCCTCAGGATGAGGGGCATTGTGGTGGGAGATGAAGGGCGGCGCTGGTCGGATTTCGATTTCCATTCAAGGGTCCTTCCGTCCGCGATCACCTGATTTCCATCCAG
>JAIYAB010000054.1 GCA_027489275.1 Hyphomicrobiales bacterium | reverse complement strand
CGGCCCGGCGGATCGTTCGGCACGCGCTGCGAGATCAAGAACGTCAACTCGATCCGCTTCATCGGCCAGGCCATCGAGTACGAGGCGCGCCGCCAGATCGGGATCCTGGAGGACGGCGGATCGATCGTGCAGGAGACGCGGTTGTTCGACCCCGGCAAGGGCGAGACGCGCTCCATGCGCTCGAAGGAGGAAGCGCACGACTACCGCTACTTCCCCGACCCGGATCTGCTGCCGCTCGAATTCGACCAGGCGTATGTCGACGACCTCGCCGCCGGGCTGCCGGAGCTGCCGGACGCGAAGAAGGCCCGCTTCGTCGCCTCCTACGGGGTCACCCCCTACGACGCGGCGGTGCTGGCTGCCGAGCGCGACCAGGCCGACTATTTCGAGGCCGTGGCGAAGGGCCGCGACGGCAAGGCGGCTGCCAACTGGGTCATCAACGAGCTGTTCGGCCGGCTGAACAAGGAAGGCAAGGACGTGACCGCCTCGCCGATCTCCGCCGCCCAGCTCGGCGGCATCGTCGACCTCATCGGCGAGGGCACGATCTCGGGCAAGATCGCCAAGGACCTGTTCGAGATCGTCTGGACCGAGGGCGGCGACCCGCGCGCGCTGGTCGAAAGCCGCGGCATGAAGCAGGTGACCGACACCGGCGCCATCGAGGCCGCCGTCGACGCGGTCATCGCCGCCAACCCCGACAAGGTGGAACAGGTGAAGGCCAAGCCGACCATGCTCGGCTGGTTCGTCGGCCAGGTGATGAAGCAGTCGGGCGGCAAGGCCAACCCGCAGGCCGTCAACGACATCCTGAAGGCGAAGCTGGGGATCTGAGGAGGGGGAGCAGGGGCTCGGCCCAACAGATCGTGGCAACGCTGCATGCGCGACTGAAGCGCTCACCCCCGCCGCGCGAGGATGACCTGCGTTTCGACGATCCCGTCGAACATTCCGTCGCGGGCCAGTGACGGCAGTGTCTCGCGCAGCTCGCGCTCGAAGGCGTCGCGGCGGTCGCCCAGGCGCTTTGGCGAGGTCGAGGACATCGAGAAAAAGCGTCCGACGACGTGGTCGAGGTCGATCCGTTCCCGCCGGATGGTGGCGTACCGCTCGACATGGGCGAAGGGCGAGGCGAGCAGGACCGCCTCGTGCGGGATCCAGCCCGGCTCCCGGCGCCAGCGGCTGGCCGTCAGGCCCTCGGGGACGTGGCGCCCGGCGATTTCGCGAGCCATGTCCCACCAGGGCGCCGCGTTCGGCGTCCTGCTGGCAAAGAGCGCGACCGCGCCGCCGGGCTCCAGCAGGGCGTCCAGCGACGCCAGCGTCGCCGGGCGGTCCATCCAGTGGAAGGAGCGGCCCATGGTGGCGAGCCGGAACGGGCCCGGCGCGACGGAAAGGTCGTTCGAGCTGCCCTCGACGAAGCGTACGACGACGCCCGCTTCCGCCGCGCGCCGCTGCGCCCGTGCCAGCATCTCCGGTTCGGGATCGACCGCGACGACCTCGCCGGCGAGGCGGGCGAAGGGAATGGCGAGGGAACCCGGTCCGGTGCCGAGATCGAGCACGCGGCAAGACGTGTCCAGCCCGACGGCGCGGGCCGTCCAGGCCAGCACGGCCTCGTCATAGGGCATACGGAACCGGTCGTACCACGCAGCGGTGGACTCGAAGCGGCGCTTCTCGAACGGAATGGGCGGTATCGGCTGCTGCTCGGTCATGCGCTCAAGGTGGGCGCATCACGAGGGGCCGGCAAGCGGAGCCGCGGGCGCAGCCCGGCCGCTACGGCCGATTCGCCGTGCGCGCCTCGACCTTCGCGATGGAGCGATCGTGGAGCCGGGCCAGCAGAACGACGGCGCAGATCGCGCCCGCCAGCGCCAGCGCCATGTCGGACTGCGTGTCCCACACGTCGCCCTGCGTGCCGAGGAACTCGTCAGCCGCAGCGCCCGCCAGAAGAGCCGCCTGCCATTCGATGATCTCGTAGAGCGCGCTGAACGCCAGCGGCGCCGCGACGGCGAGGATCGGGACGTACCAGCTGTGCGGCGCGGCGCGGAAGGGCGAGAAGCGGATCAGGATCTCGCGTGTGAGCAGCGCCGGGACGAAGCCCTGCGCGAAATGGCCGAGCTTGTCGTAGTTGTTGCGTTCCCAGCCGAACAGGTGCCCGGCATAGTCTCCCAGAGGCACGCGCGCATAGGTGTAGTGGCCTCCAAGAAGCAGGACGAGGGCGTGCAAGGCGATGAAGACGTAGAGGATATCCGAGAGCCTGTGCCGTCGCCACGTCAGGGCGAGCAGCGGCAGGGCCACGAGCACGGGGACCGATTCGAGCCACCAGGTGAACCTGTCGTACGCGCCGACATAGGACAGCGGCACGGCCGCGACGACGGTGGCGGCGAGCATCGCCGGGAGCAGAAGGCCTTCGTCGGCGGAGGCCGCGGGTCGGGGGGCGTTGGTTCCTGCCGGCTTGCGCATGGTCTCGTTCAATCTGCCGCGCCGTCCTTGCGGTTCCGCCTTGGCGGGATCGTCGCGACGGGCGCGGGTTACGCTGCGATCCCTGGCGGCGCAAGGCCGCCCCGGACGACGGCGAGCCCTACAGGCCGTACAGGTGGACGACGGTGATGACCGTGCATCCCACGGCATAGAGCGCGACGACCGACATCAGGATCCGGCTGATCGAGGTGTCGAAGGCCATGTCCCGGCGGATCTGTTTGCTTTCGGTCGACATCGTGGTGCTCCGTGGTTGTGAGAACACCATGCTCCCCCCCGATACCCGGAAAAGTGCGGTATCGCACACATGATCGGGTAACCATCGGGAGGGGACGGGCCGGGCGCCGCAATCCGTCTCCCTCCTGCCGATCACCCGTCGCGGAGGTGGAGGCGCATCAGGATGTCGTGGTCGTGGTTGCCGAAGCCACGGCCGAAGATGTTGACGCCGCCGGGGCGGCCGCCGTCGTTGTCGATGCCGATCCGCAGGCGGATCGAGTGGTGCTCGGGCAGGCGAAGCTGCTCGAGGGTGACGTCGCTGAGGCGCTCGTCGCCGAGGAAGGTGCCGCGCGAGGAGATGTGCCAGCGCGTGAGGATACCGTACTGCGAGCCTTCGAGTTTCCACCAGCGGGGCGTGAAGGTGCCGCGCCGGTCGCCGTAGTCGCCGGGGGAGCGCCACGTGCCGATCTTCACGTCGTTGACCCACAGGCTGATGTCGGAGGGCCAGTTCGTGTTCGTGCCGGGCACCTCGGAGGACAGCTCCATGACGAACTCGAGGGCGCTGGCCGGCGAGTTCAGGACCTTGGCGTTGTTGGGGAACTTGTACTCGACGTAGCCGCGGCCGAACCAGATCAGGGCGGCCTGCACCCGGCACGGGTCGAGAAACAGGTCGGGCACGTCGAGCACGCCCATGATGCTCGTGGTCGAGCAAAGCCCGCACGGCGCCGAGACGCTGTAGCTGGTGTACAGCCCCAGCGGCATCTCGACCTCGATGACGTTCTTCTCGCGGCTCGGCTCCTGCGGATCGAGCCGGACGACGATCTCGTCGAAGCGGGCGGCGCAGACCTTCTGCTGGCCCTTGGTGGCCCGCCCGACGCGGGTCTCGATCAGCTCGGTTTCCTCGAGGATCTGGATGTTGCTGGCGATGGTCGACTGGGGAAGGTCGAGCGCCTCGGCGATCTGGTTGACGTTCAACGGCCCGTTGCGCCGCAGCAGTCTCAGGATCCTCACCCGCACGGGGGAGGCGAGGCCGCGCAGGATCCCGAACTGTCGCTCCGGGTTGACGACCAGAAAGCTGCGACCTTGCTTGCCCGGGTCATCGCCGGGCTGCATCTTGGGCGACAGGGAGGTCGTCGCTCGTCCTCCCTGTCCCTTCCGGCGATCGAGCATCGTCGTCTCGTCTCCTCGCTCGCCTTCGGCCGGGGCGGACCCGGGCCGACGGCCTCGCTCAGGCTGGGGCCAACCGTATCACAGTCCAGGACGCCGGCTTGAGGGTTGCCCGGATGGAGCCTCCGTCCACGGTAACGCCGGCGAGCGGTGTCGGCCGCACCGTGTCGGGTGCGTCGCTGGAATTGATCGCACGCAGGTCGTCGTGCCGCAATTCATCGGCCTCGACCACCTTCAGGCGGCCGAAGTTGCGCGCGTCCACCGTGACGGCCACCTCCTGCGCGAGATCGCGGTTGAGCAGGAACAGCGCGAGCCCGCCGGCGTCGTCGGCGACGGCCGAGACCTTCAGGTAGGGCGTATGCGGGACCGGGAAGTAAAGGTCCTGGGCTCCGCGCGGATCGAAGTAGGAGGCGGAATAGGTGTCCGACTCCACCCGCGTGCGCAGGACGCTGCCGCGGCCGAGCCGGCTCATCTGCGCGAACGGCCAGAAGATCGTCTGGCGCCACGCCGGACCGCCGGTTTCCGTCATGATCGGCGCGATGACGTTGACCAGCTGGGCGAGGCAGGCCGACTTCACGCGGTCGGCGTGGTTGAGGAGCGAGATGCACATGCCGCCGAAGGCGAGCGCATCGGCCATGTCGTAGATTTCCTCGAGGATCGGCGGGGCGATCGGCCAGCCCTCCTTGACCCGCTCGGAGCGCACGCGCCGCGTGCGGTACCAGACGTTCCACTCGTCGAAGCTCAGCATGATGCGCTTGTTCGAGCGGCGGCGGGCGGCGACGCCGTCGGCGATCGCCACGACCTCGTCGATGAAGTTGTCCATGATGTCGGGGCTGGCCAGCAGAGCCGGCGTGTCCCGGGCGTAGTCGTTCAGGTAGGTGTGCAGCGAGATGTACTCGACGTGCTCGAAGGTGTGCTCGAGGACCTCGTCCTCCCAGCGGCCGTAGGTCGGCATGTTGCGACCCGATGAGCCGCAGGCGGCCAGCTCGATCGACGGGTCGATCCAGCGCATCATCTTCGCCGCCTCCTTGGCGACGAGACCGTACTGGGTGGCGGTCTTGTATTCCATCTGCCAGGGGCCATCCATCTCGTTGCCCAGGCACCAGAACTTCACATCGTGCGGCTGCTCCCATCCGTGCTCCTTGCGCAGGTCGGACCAGTACGTCCCGCCGGGATGGTTGCAATACTCGACGAGATTGCGCGCGGCGTCGCCCGCGCGCGTGCCGAGGTTGACGGCGAGCATCGGCTCGATGCCCGCGGCCTTGCACCAGTCGACGAATTCGTTGGTGCCGAAGGTGTTGGGCTCGGTGGAGAACCAGGCCAGGTCGAGCTTCTTCGGCCGCGCTTCGATCGGTCCGACGCCGTCTTCCCAATTATAGCCGGAGACGAAGTTTCCGCCGGGATAGCGCATGATGGTGGGACCGAGCTCCTTGACGAGAGCCATCACGTCCTGGCGGAAGCCCTTTTCGTCGGCCGTGGGGTGGCCGGGCTCGTAGATGCCGCCGTAGACACACCGGCCCAGGTGCTCGATGAAGGCGCCGAACAGGCGGGGATCGGTCCGACCGATCGCGAAATCGCGATCCATCATCACAGCGGCTTTTCTCATGGCACTCTCCGGGAACGTCCGAGGGTTCTATGGGGCGGAAACGGGACCGTGCGCCGTGCCGGCGACGTCGGGCAGCAGCACCGCGTCGCGCAACTGGCGGGAATAGGGATGCCGGGGCGCGGCGAGGACGGCGCGCGCATCGCCCGCTTCCACCACTTCGCCCTTCTGCATGATGATCAGCCGGTCGCTGATGTAGTAGGCGGTCGCGAGATCGTGGGTGATGTAGATGATCGAAATGCCGAGGTCGTCGCGCAGCGCCTTGAACTGGTTGACGATGGCCATGCGCAGCGAGGCGTCGACCATGGACACCGGCTCGTCGGCGACGATCAGCCTCGGTTTCGAGATCAGGGCCCGTGCGATGGCGATGCGCTGGAGCTGCCCGCCGGACAGTTCGTGCGGAAAGCGCCCGCGGGCCTCGGCCAGCGACAGGCCGACCTGCCGCAGCGCCTTGTCCGCCTGCTCCTCCTCCTCGCGCACCGTCGCGGCGTTGCCGAACCGGCGGGCGGTCATGAACAGGTAGTGGTCGAGCCGCTTGAGCGGATTGAACGCCTCGAACGGGTTCTGGAAGATCGGCTGAACCTTCGCCATGAAGGCGTGGCGCGCGGCGCCGCCGCGGACGGAGGCGATGTCCATGCCGTCCAGCAGCAGTCGTCCCCGCGACGGGGCATGGATGCCCAGGATCATGCGCGCAAGCGTCGACTTGCCGGACCCCGACTCCCCGATGACCGTGAAGATCTCGGGCCGCCCGTCGCCCACCACGAAGCTGACGTCCTTGACCGCGTCGACCCGCCGCGCCGAGAACAGCCCCCCGCGGGCGAATGTCTTGAAGACCCCGTCGACGGTGAGGAGCGCGCTCATGCCGCAACGCTCCCCTCGACGGCGTGACAGGCCACGCGATGGTCCGGAAGAACCTCGACCATGGGCGGCACCCGCTCCTTGCATATGTCCATCGCCAGCGGGCAGCGGGGGTGGAAGCGACAGCCGGACGGCGGGTCGGCGAGGCTCGGGGGGGAGCCCTCCAGCGCCTGGCGCGGCGTGTCGTCGCCGATGCGCGGCAGGCTGGCAATCAGGTGCTTGGTGTAGGGGTGCAGAGGCCGCGCGAAGATCTCACGGGTCGGAGCCTCCTCGGCGAGGCGGCCCGCATACATGATCGCCAAACGATCCGTCAGGTGGGCGTGCACACCGATGTCGTGGGTCACGAACAGCACGGAAGAGCCGATCTCCCGCTGAATGGACCGGATCATGCCCAGCACGTCCTTCTGCACCAGCACATCGAGCGCTGTCGTCGGCTCGTCGGCGATGATGAAGTCCGGCCTGCAGATCGTGGCGAGCGCGATGGTGACGCGCTGGCGCATGCCGCCCGACAGTTCGTGCGGATAGGCCTCGAGGACGGAGCCGTCGAGCTTCACCCGCGCCAGATGATCGAACACTGCGCGATCGAAGGCAGCCCCGCTCCCGCCCATGTGCCGCGCGGCAAAGTCGCGGAACGTGTCGCGAATCCGCCGCAGCGGGTTCAGCACGTTCATGGAGCCTTGCATGATGTACGAGAGGTTCTTCCAGCGGATGCGCTCCACCTCGGCGGGCGGCGCCGCATGGAGGCCGTCATATCCCTTGAGGAAATCGAACTGGATCGTGCCGCCGACAACCTCCAGGGGCGGCTTGACGAGGCCCGCGATCGTCTTGATCAGGGTCGTCTTGCCGGAGCTCGACTCGCCGGCGAGTCCGTAGATCTCGTTGCGACGCACGTCGAACGTGATTCCGTCCACGGCCTTCACGTCACGGGTGACGCCGAAGTAGCGGCTCCGGAAATGCGCCTGCAGATCGCGGACGCGCAGGACGGGATCCCGGGCGGCCACCGGGGCAGAGGCGGCGGTGCGGAGTTCGGCGGCCATCAGCCTGCTCCCCCCATGCGGGCCAGGCGGCTGCGCGGATCGATGTACTCGTTCATCGAGACCGCCAGGAGATACAGGCCGACGAAGGCCATGACGATGAAGATCACGGGGAAGGCGATCCACCACCAGATGCCGGCGACGATGGCCGTGTGCTGGTTCGCCCAGTAGATCATCCCGCCGATGGTGGGCGTGTTGATGTCGGTGAAGCCGAGCACCGACAAAGTCACCTCGAGCCCGATCGACCAGTTCATGTTGTTCATGGTCGTCGAGAACACGATGGGCATGACGTAGGGCAGGTGCTCGCGCGTCAGGATCTCGCGCGTGGTCATGCCGGAAAACACGCTGGTCTGCGTGAACTCCCGCGTCTTCAGGCTCATCGCCATCGAACGGATCAGCCGCGCGTCGTAAGCCCAGCCGAGGCTGGCCATGATCAGCGCCAGCAACGTCCACGTCATCGTGTCGCGCAGGACGAAGTAGAACAGGATCAGG
>JAIYAB010000411.1 GCA_027489275.1 Hyphomicrobiales bacterium | reverse complement strand
GCGCGGGCAGGTGCGCGCCAAGCCGCCGCTGCCGGCGCTCCACGGCCTGTTCGGCCGGCCCACCGTCGTGAACAACGTCCTCTCGCTGGCTGCGGCGCCGTGGATCATCGAGCATGGCGGCGCGGCCTACGCCGATTTCGGCATGGGCCGCTCGCGCGGCACCCTGCCGGTGCAGATTGCCGGCAACGTCAAGCGGGGAGGGCTGTTCGAGACGGCGTTCGGGCTCACCCTGCGCGAGATCGTCGAGGATCTGGCCGGCGGCACGGCGAGCGGCCGGCCGGTGCGCGCGGTGCAGGTGGGCGGACCGCTGGGCGCCTATCTCCCGGCGAGCCTGCTCGACACGCCGCTCGACTACGAGGCGCTTGCGGGCGTCGGCGGGATGCTCGGCCATGGCGGGATCGTGGTGTTCGACGAGACGGTCGACATGGCGCGCCAGGCCCGCTTCGCGATGGAATTCTGCGCGATCGAGAGCTGCGGCAAGTGCACGCCCTGCCGCATCGGCTCGACGCGCGGCGTCGAGGTGATCGACCGCATCGTCGCCGGGCAGGAACGCGAGGCCAACTTCGCCGTCCTCGACGACCTGTTGACGCTGATGACCGACGCCTCGCTGTGCGCGCTGGGCGGTCTCACGCCCCTGCCGGTGCGCAGCGCGCTGACGCATTTCCCCGAGGATTTCGGCCGACCGGCGCGCTCCGCGCTGCGCGCGGCGGAGTGAGGAGGCAGCCATGCCGCTCATCAAGGAAATCGACACCGGCACGCCGATCCGCGTCGCGGAGACGAGCGTCACGCTCACCATCGACGGCCGGTCGATCACCGTCCCGGCCGGCACCTCTGTGATGGCGGCGGCGATGAGCATGGGCACGAAGATCCCCAAGCTCTGCGCCACCGACATGCTGGAGGCCTTCGGCTCTTGCCGGCTTTGCCTCGTCGAGATCGAGGGCCGCAAGGGCACGCCGGCCTCCTGCACGACGCCCGCCGAACAGGGAATGGTGGTACGCACGCAGACGGACCGGCTCGCGAAGCTGCGCAAGGGGGTGATGGAGCTCTACATCTCCGACCACCCGCTCGACTGCCTGACCTGCGCCGCCAACGGCGATTGCGAGCTGCAGGACATGGCCGGCGCCGTCGGCCTGCGCGAGGTGCGCTACGGCTACGAGGGCGCCAACCATTTCGACGCGGCGAAGGACCTCTCCAACCCCTATTTCGCGTTCGATCCGGCCAAGTGCATCGTCTGCTCGCGCTGCGTGCGGGCCTGCGAAGAGGTGCAGGGCACCTTCGCGCTCACCATCGACGGCCGCGGCTTCGCCAGCGCCGTCTCGCCCGGCGGCACCGACTTCCTCGACAGCGAATGCGTGTCCTGCGGAGCCTGCGTGCAGGCCTGCCCCACCGCGACGCTCATCGAGAAGAGCGTGGTCGAGATGGGTCAGCCGGAGCATTCGGTCGTCACCACCTGCGCCTATTGCGGCGTCGGCTGCTCCTTCAAGGCCGAGATGCAGGGCGACCGCGTCGTGCGCATGGTGCCGTTCAAGGACGGCAAGGCCAACGAGGGCCATTCCTGCGTGAAGGGCCGCTTCGCGTGGGGCTACGCGACGCACAAGGACCGCATCACGAGCCCGATGATCCGCGAGGCGATCACCGACCCGTGGCGCGAGGTGAGCTGGGACGAGGCGATCGCCCACGCGGCGAGCGCGTTCAGGCGCATCCAGGCACAGTACGGCAAGGACGCCATCGGCGGCATCACCTCCTCGCGCTGCACCAACGAGGAAACCTTCCTCGTCCAGAAGCTCATCCGCGCCGGCTTCGGCAACAACAACGTCGACACCTGCGCCCGTGTCTGCCATTCGCCGACCGGCTACGGCCTGAAGACGACGTTCGGGACGTCGGCCGGGACGCAGGACTTCCGCTCCGTGGAGGAGGCCGACGTCGTGCTCGTGATCGGCGCCAACCCGACCGACGGCCATCCGGTGTTCGCCTCGCGGCTGAAGAAGCGGCTGCGTGCTGGCGCGAAGCTGATCGTCGCCGATCCGCGCCGCATCGACCTCGTGAAGTCGCCCCACATCCGGGCAGAGCACCATCTCCAGCTCCTTCCGGGGACCAATGTGGCGCTGGTGAACGCGATGGCGCATGTGGTCGTCACGGAGGGATTGGTCGACGAGGCGTTCGTGCGCGAGCGCTGCGACCTCGGCGACTTCGAGGTATGGGCGCGCTTCATCGCCGACGAGCGGCATTCGCCTGAGGCTGTGCAGGACCTGACGGGCGTGCCCGCGGCGGAGGTCCGCGCCGCGGCCCGGCTCTACGCTACCGGCGGCAACGCTGCGATCTACTATGGCCTGGGCGTGACGGAGCATTAGCAGGGCTCCACCATGGTGAGGGGCATGGCGAACCTCGCCATGGCGACGGGCAACATCGGGCGCGACGGCGTCGGCGTGAACCCGCTGCGCGGGCAGAACAACGTGCAGGGCGCCTGCGACATGGGCTCCTTCCCGCACGAGTTTTCCGGCTACCGGCATGTGTCGGACGACGCGACGCGCGAGATGTTCGAGGCGATGTGGGGCCGTCCCCTCTCCGCCGAGCCGGGATTGCGCATCCCCAACATGCTGGACGAGGCGGTGGCCGGCGGGTTCAAGGGTCTCTACTGCCAGGGCGAGGACATCGCCCAGTCGGACCCCGACACCCAGCACGTGGTGGCGGGGCTGAAGGCGAAGGAGTGCGTCGTCGTGCAGGACCTGTTCCTCAACGAGACGGCGAAATACGCGCACGTGTTCCTGC
>JAIYAB010000106.1 GCA_027489275.1 Hyphomicrobiales bacterium | reverse complement strand
GGCATGCGTCGGGCCGTCGGCGCCCACGAGGCCGGCGCGGTCGATGGCGAAGCGCACTGGCAGGCCCTGCAGGGCCACGTCGTGAACGACCTGGTCGTAGCCGCGCTGCAGGAAGGTCGAGTAGATCACGCAGAACGGCTTGAAGCCCTCCGTCGCCAGTCCCGCCGCGAAGGTGACGGCGTGCTGCTCGGCAATGCCGACGTCGAAGGTCCGCCTCGGGAACTCCTTCGCAAACAGGTCGAGCCCGGTGCCGGACGGCATCGCCGCCGTCACCGCGACCACGCGGTCGTCGCGGCGCGCCTCCTGGATCAGCGCATCGGCGAAGACGCGCGTGTAGGCGGGGGCGTTGGCCTTCGGCTTGGCCTGCGTGCCGGTGATGACGTCGAAGCTGGTGACGCCGTGGTATTTGTCGGCGGACGCCTCGGCCGGGGCGTAGCCCTTGCCCTTCTGCGTCACGACGTGGATCAGGATCGGCCCGTTCGCGGAATCGCGGGCATTCTTGAGGATCGGCACGAGGTGATCGAGGTTGTGGCCATCGATCGGGCCGACATAGTAGAAGCCCAGCTCCTCGAACAGCGTCCCACCCGTGACGAAGCCGCGCGCATGTTCCACCGCGCGGGTGATCGTGCGGTCGATGCGCTTGGGCAGGTAGTGCCCGGTGAACTGCTTGCCGATTTCGCGCAGCGTCATGTAGGTGCGCCCGGAGAGCAGGCGCGACAGGTACGACGACATGGCGCCCACCGGCGGCGCGATCGACATGTCGTTGTCGTTCAGGATCACGATGAGCTTGGAATCGAGCGCTCCGGCATTGTTCATCGCCTCGTAGGCCATGCCCGCCGACATCGCGCCGTCGCCGATCACGGCGATCACGTTGTTCGACTTGCCGTCGAGATCGCGCGCCACGGCCATGCCGAGGCCGGCCGAGATCGACGTGGAGGAATGTGCGGCGCCGAAGGGGTCGTACTCGCTCTCGGAGCGCTTGGTGAAGCCGGAGAGTCCGCCGCCCTGGCGCAGGGTGCGGATGCGGTTGCGGCGTCCGGTCAGGATCTTGTGCGGATAGGCCTGATGGCCCACGTCCCAGATCAGCCGGTCGCGCGGCGTGTCGAACACGTGGTGGATCGCCACCGTGAGTTCCACGACGCCGAGACCCGCGCCGAGGTGGCCGCCGGTGACGGACACTGCGCTGATCGTCTCGGCCCTCAGTTCGTCGGCGACCTGGCGCAGCGACGATTCCGGCAGGAGCCGCAGATCCTCAGGGGTTTCGACGCTATCGAGGAGGGGGGTTGGGCTGGTCACGACATCCGCCTGTCAACGTTGATGGACACCCAAAGTGTCAACCAAACTATACACTCGATTTCGAACTTGGCCATGGGCCAGTTGCGGTTTTCGCCGACCGTGTCGCCGCGCTCTGCGCACGCGGGCTTTTCCGCCGGCATGAACGTCGTACGCATGTCGCTCAGGGACGGATTATCGTTCCGGCGCAAGGGGATCAGCGATCCACATCGAGCGGTTCGACACCCTTGGGCGCACCGTCGCTGCCGAGGGTGATCTTCTCGATCCGCGCCTCCGCCGAGCGCAGCAGGGTCTCGCAATGCGCCTTCAGCGCCTCGCCGCGCGCGTAGATCGACAGCGATTCCTCCAGCGCGACGTCGCCACGCTCGAGGCGCGTCACGATGCTCTCGAGTTCGGCAAGGGCCTTCTCGAAGGGCAGGCCGGCGAGGTCGGCGGGTGCGGCGGCGGCGTCTGGCACGGGCAAACTCCTTGGACGGCACGGTATATCGGCCCGCACGCCGCCGGTGCAAGCGGCGCGCGACGGCAGGCCGCGTGCATGGCTCCCGGACAGCTAGACCGGTAGCGCCGTCGTGCGCTTCACCGTGCGCAGCGCCAGCGTGGACTGCACGCGCACCACGCCGGGCAGCGTGGTCAGCGCGTTGCGATGGATCCGCTCGAAATCGGCGGTGTCGGCGAAGACGATGCGCAGGAGGTAGTCGGCCGTCCCCGCCAGCAGGTAGCATTCGAGGATCTCGGGATGGCGCGCGACCGCCGCCTCGAACGCATCGAGGCTGTGACGGCCCTGCTGGTCGAGGGTGACGAAGACGAACGCCGTGCCCGGCAGGCCCGCCGCTGCCTCGTCGAGCAGCATCACGGTCCCCTTCACGAGGCCCGACTCCTCGAGGATCTTGACGCGGCGCAGGCACGCCGACGGCGACAGGTGGACCCGTTCGGCGAGATCGGCGTTGGTGATGCGTCCGTCCTGCTGGAGCAGGTTCAGGATCGCACGATCGCGCGCGTCCAGTTCAATACGTCGCATGACATGCGCTCCATGAGCTAGATCGTAGCAGAATATTCGATGAAGCATGCTGCGCAAGCTCGAATTTCGTGGGACATCGCAGGCGCTGCGCGCGACACTCCGCTTACGTCGAAACCCGGGAGGTCATGATGCGCGTCGGTGTGCCGAAGGAGATCAAGAACCACGAGTACCGTGTCGGCCTGGTGCCGTCCTCGGTCGCAGAGCTTGTCCATCATGGTCATGACGTGCTGGTCGAGACGGGGGCCGGCCTTGGCTCCGGCATTCCGGACGCCGACTATGCGGCGGCGGGCGCGAGCATCGTCGCCGACACCGACGCCGTGTTCGGCCAGGCCGACCTCGTCGTGAAGGTGAAGGAGCCGCTGCCGGCCGAGCGCAAGCGGCTGCGCAAGGGGCAGGTGCTCTTCACCTACCTCCATCTCGCCCCCGACGCCGACCAGACGCACGATCTCGTCGCCTCCGGCGCGACCTGCATCGCCTACGAGACCGTGACATCGCCGACCGGCGGCCTGCCGCTGCTGACGCCGATGTCGGAGGTCGCCGGGCGTCTCGCGCCGCAGGTCGGCGCGCATTGCCTGGAAAAGGCGGCCGGCGGCCGCGGCATCCTGCTCGGCGGCGTGCCTGGCGTTCCGGCGGCCGAGGTGATCATCCTCGGCGGCGGGGTCTCGGGCACCCACGCGGCGACCATCGCGCTCGGCATGGGCGCCAACGTGACCGTGGTCGACCGCTCCGCCGACGTGCTGCGGCGCCTGGCGACGCAGTTCGGCACCGGCGTGCGCACGATCTTCTCCACCCGCGACGCGATCCGGGAGATCGTCAAGCGGGCCGATCTCCTCATCGGCTGCGTGCTGATCCCCGGCGCTGCCGCGCCCAAGCTCGTGACCCGGGACATGCTGAAGACGATGAAGCCCGGTTCCGTCATCGTCGACGTGGCCATCGACCAGGGCGGCTGCTGCGAGACCTCGCATGCGACCACCCACGCCGATCCGACTTACGTGGTCGACAACGTGGTGCACTATTGTGTGGCGAACATGCCCGGCGCGGTGGCCCGCACCTCGACCTTCGCGCTGAACAACGTGACGCTGCCGTTCACCCTCGCGCTTGCCGACAAGGGCTGGCGCAAGGCGCTGGCCGACGACCGGCACCTGCGCGCCGGCCTCAACGTCCACGACGGGCAGGTGACCTGCGAGCCGGTCGCGGAGGCGCACGGTCTGCCTTACGTGTCGGCCGAGAAGTTGCTCGGCCTCTGATCGGTCCCGGACAGCCGATCCATCCCGTCTCGCCCCGAGGGGAGGGACGGGATGCAGCCCGTCACGCCGTCGCCGGCGGGCCTTCATCAAGGGCGGGCGGCGGCGCCGGCGGCTGGCGCGGCCGTCCGAACACCAGCTTCTGGTAGACGAGCCCGATCCCGACCAGCGCCAGCCCCAGCCCGATGAAGGACAGCGCGCGCCAGACTCCGGTCAGCCCGTCCATGTCGATCAGGAAGACCTTGCCGACCGTCAGCAGGATGTAGACGCCCGAGGCGAGGCGGGCGGTCTGCGAGCCGCGCACGATGCCGATGGCGAGCAGCGCCAGTCCCATGACGAGGAAAGCGGCCGAGTACGCGTAGATCTCGGCGTCGCTGGTGGGTCGGGAGAACTCGATAAGCTCGCCCTGGAAGAGGTGCCTGATCTCCGCGACCATCCAGAGGAACTGCAGCACGAAGCCGAGGCCGAGCGCGGCCCAGCAGAACCACGCCGGTCGCCGGCCCCGCGCGACGACGGACAGCACCACCGCCGCGATCGCCGGCATGAGGTAGGCCGGCAGGAGCGTGTTGAAGATCGCCCCGCCGCCGACGAGCTCGCTCCGGTTGAGCAGCGGATTCACGGCCATGACGAGACCGAGCACCGCCATGCCCAGCGCCGACGCGCCAAAGACGTAGCTGCCGATGCGGATGACGAGGCTGCGCCGCGTGATCTCGAGCCAGACAAGCACGCCGGCCAGCGTCAGGCTCGCGAAGGCCTGAAGACCCGCTTCGAGATGCCCCGGCTCGCGGGCGTCGAGCGTACCGGTGATCGCGTGGCGGATCTGCGTGATCAGCAGGAAGGCCGTGAAGGCGATGGAAAGCGCCTCGGCGAGCGCCACCACCTGGTCGTCCTTCTGTCGCCGGAGCCAGACCGAGGCGAGCCCGAAGCTGGCGGCGGGTACGCCGTAGCCCCACAGCAGCCAGTTGAGGACGGGGATCGACCCGAGGTCGCCCGACACGATCGTCGGGTCCCAGATCAGGCGGCCCAGAACCGCGACGCCGAGAACGCCGACCGCGTAGCGCAGCGTGCCGACCGGCTCGCGGGTCGTCACCCACGCTGCGCCCGCCGCCGACAGGGCGAGCGCAACGGTCAGCCCGCCCTTGTCGAGCACCATGGTCAGCCCGGCCGCGATGGCGGCGATGGCGCCCGCGGCGCAGGCCTCCAGCCCGAACCGGGCGGACCGGTTCTCGCCGTCCGCCATCTCACGCTTGAAGAAGGCGGCCGTTGCGACGAAAGCGGCGGCCATCGCGCCCGCTGCCAGCGCGAAGGGGATCGATCGGTCGAAGTCGGCGACCGTCCACCACGCCATCACCAGCAGGGCGAGAGGCCCGGCTACGCCGGCCGCGGCATAGAAGCCCGTCGCCACGGGCGCGATCACCGGGGTCCGCACGAGGCGCAGGAACGCACCGGCGGCCAGCGCCGCGCCCGACGCGATGGTCAGCACGAGGAGCTGCCAGAGCGCGTCCGGCAGGGGAGGGTTCGACGGCGCGCCGGGCAGCACCGTCACCGACTGGCGCGCGATCTCGCTCGCCAGCGGCCAGCCGAAGACCGCCGCGGCGACCACGGCCGTTCCGGCGAGGCCCACGGCGGCGACCGACGGGATCCGCAACGCCGTCCCCCACAGCAACGCGAGCATCGCGCCGGCGAAGACCGGGCGGCCCGCGCCGAGCCCCGCCACCTGGAGCTTGTAGGCGGCGAGCGTGGCGAAGCCGGCGAGCATCACGATCGCGACGGGATCGGGCGCGGCCTCCTCGTCCGCGTCGCGCCTGTGCACGTCCCAGGCGACGAAGCCGGCGACCAGCGCCGTCTGCACGAGGATGTGCACCATCGCCTCGAGGTGGTTTCGGAACGAGGCCTCGATGATCACGAAGGCCCACAGGCCCGAGCCGACCGCCGTCGCCACGGCGAGCCACAGCCACAGCCGCAGCCGCGCCAGCCCGTAGGCCGAGGCGGCGACCACGGCGAGATAGATGACCACCGGCCACGGCTTCGGATCGGCCGAGGACACGAGGAGGGGGGCGACGAAGGCTGTCACGAGGCCCAGCGCGGCCACCCACGGCCCGTGCAGCGCTGCCGCTGCCATCGTGCCGATTCCGATCGCTCCAAGCAGCACGAAGGCCGTCGCGGGTCCGATCATGTCGTAGAGCGCGTGCGCCGCGTAGGCGGTCGCGAAGGCGGCCAGCGTTCCCGCCGCGGTCAGCACCGACGGAACGGGCGCGGGCGGAAGCCGCCCGAGCGAAACGGTGGTCGCTTCCCCGCCGGCGTCGCGGCGGCGCATCCACTCGCCGGCGGCGAGCAGCGCGAGGGCGAACAGCGCGCCCGAAATGATCCGGGCGGTCGGCCCGAAGAAGCCTTCCTCTATGGCGAAGCGGACGAGGAACAGTCCGCCCAGCGCCAGCGCGATGCCGCCCAGCCACACCGCCCAGCGTGTGCCGATGACCTCCTCGAGGCTCTGTCGCGGCGGAGCGGCAACCGCGGCGGCGATGGCCGGCTGCGGCGTCGCCGTATCGGCGCCCTCGGGCGGAAAGACCGGCGCGGCCGTGTCGTCCGGCGTCGCGGCCTGCGGGGCGGCGGCGAGCGGTTCTTCGGCCGCGGCGGCGGACTCGTCTGCGGAGTGGGGCGGCGTCGTGGGCGCGGCGGCCGCTGCCGGCAGGCCCGCCTCCATGAGCGACACGCGCTGTTCGAGCTCGGCGATGCGGCGGCGGGCGTTGAGCGCCATGAAGAAGCCGGCGACCGCCATCACGGGAAGCGCCAGCACCAGCAGCGCCAGAAGAACCCACTCCATGCCCGAGCCCCCCGACTCCGATGCCGCCGACGACGCTAGCGCGGGCGATGCATGGCCGCCAGCAGTACAACCGGAAGCATTAAGGTCTCACGCATGAGGGGGACGCAGGCCCCGCCGCGACAGGCCCGGAGCGGCGTCAGGCCGACTCGTCGTCCGGCCGCTCCATCCAGCGGATCAGCGGCATCAGCGGCAGGATCCAGCCGACGCCGGCGACGAGGTAGAAGATCGCCTGCGCCACCCGCCCGGCATCCTGCAGCCGTCCCTGCGCCAGCGACACCACGGCGAGCGCGTAGATGAACACGAACGCCAGCATAGCGACGGCGCCGACGAGTTTGCGGGATCTGCGGCGCATGGGCGGGGCTGCTCGTGGCGGAGGGGAGGGCGAGGGCCGCCGCGCGGCATGCGGCGTCGCGGCCATTGTTCCGCCGCGCGGGCGGGACTATGTGTCGGCCCGAAGGCGCGATCAAGCCCGGGACGGGCGGCGTGACGACGCGCCCCGAACGACGCCGGAGCCCGCCGCATGAGCATCGCGCTTGAAGCCTGGTCGAAGCCCGCCGGGGCCGCGCGCGGCATGTCCGCGCTGCGCGCCTGGCTGTGGACGCTGGCGGCGCTGGTGTTCTGCATGGTCGTCGTCGGCGGCGCGACGCGCATGACCGGCTCGGGCCTGTCGATCACCGAATGGCGGCCGCTGACCGGCGCCATTCCGCCCATCGGCGAGGCGCAGTGGCTCGCGGAATTCGAGAAGTACCGCCAGATCGACCAGTACCAGCTCGTCAACAAGGGCATGAGCCTCGACGAGTTCCGCACCATCTACTGGTGGGAATGGGGACACCGCCAGCTCGGCCGCTTCATCGGGCTCGTCTTCGGCGTCGGCTTCCTTGCCTTCGTCGCCATGGGCCGGCTGCGCGGCGCCTTGCTCGTTCAGGTCGCCGTGCTCGGCGCGCTGGGCGGCCTGCAGGGCGCCATCGGCTGGCTGATGGTCGCCTCCGGCCTGAAGCCCGGCATGACCGCCGTCGCCCCGGTCAAGCTCATGCTGCACCTGACGACGGCGAGCATCATCTTCGCCGGTCTCGTCGCTGTCGCCGTGTCGCTGAAGGCGCGCGCCGCCGAGGACGCGCCGGCCTCCGCCCGCCGCGTCGCCGGCTGGCTCGCCGTCGCCGTGCTCGTGCAGATCGCGCTCGGCGCGCTCGTCGCCGGCTCGAAGGCCGGGCTGATCTACAACACCTGGCCGCTGATCGACGGCACGCTCGTGCCGCCGCTGAAGGACCTGTTCTTCACCACGCCGTGGATCGAGAACCTCGTCGACAACCACCTCACCGTGCAGTTCAACCACCGGATGGCGGCCTATGTCCTGCTCGGCCTGGCGATCTGGCACGCGCTCTCGCTGCGCCGCCACGCCTCCGGCGGGAAGCCCGCGCGCCGGGCAACCGCGCTGGCCGGCCTCGTCGTCGCCCAGGCCGTGATTGGCATCGCCACGCTGCTCTGGCAGGTCCCGCTGGCGCTGGGCCTCCTGCACCAGGCCTTCGCCATGGTGGTTCTCGCGATGGCCGTGGTCCACTGGCGCGTGCTGGCCGCCCGCCCGGCGTGACAGCGGCGGGCTTCGCCCGCCGCACGCCTCGCTTGGCCTCAGCCCGTCGCCAGCGCCTCGTCGAGGTCTGCGATCAGGTCGGCGGTGTCCTCGAGGCCGATGGAGAGGCGCACGACCTCGGGGCCGGCGCCCGCCTGCACGAGCTGCTCGGGGGTGAGCTGGCGGTGCGTGGTGGAGGCCGGGTGGATCACCAACGAGCGGGTGTCGCCGATATTGGCGAGGTGCGAGAACAGCTTGAGGTTGGACACGAGCTTGACGCCCGCCTCGTAGCCGCCCTTCAGGCCGAAGGTGAACACCGCGCCCGCGCCCTTGGGCGAATAGCGCTTGGCGAGGTTGTGGTAGCGGTCGCCCGGCAGGCCCGGATAGTTGACCCAGTCGATCGCGCTGTGGGTGCTCAGATGCTTCGCCACCTGCAGGGCGTTGTCGCAATGGCGCTGCATGCGCAGCGGCAGCGTCTCGATGCCGGTGAGCAGCAGGAAGGCGTTGAACGGTGACAGGGCCGGGCCAAGATCGCGCAGCGACAGCACGCGCGCGGCGATGGCGAAGGCGAAATTGCCGAAGGTCTCGCCCAGCACCATGCCGTTGTATTCCGGGCGCGGCGCTGACAGCATCGGATAACGTTTGTCGCAGACCCAGTT
>JAIYAB010000322.1 GCA_027489275.1 Hyphomicrobiales bacterium | reverse complement strand
GAGCGTCTGGCGGGCGGCGTTGGCGCCCTCGATCCACGAATAGGTGTGCGGGCTCGACAGGTCCTGGACGCGCATGCCGAGGCGCAGCGTGCCGCCCTTCTTCGGCGTGCCCTGGGCCATGGCCGGCATCGGCAGGCCGACCATGCCGTAGGCGCTGGCGGCCGACACGCCGAGCAGCGTGGCGATGCGCAGGAAGTCGCGGCGGTCGAGCTTGCCCTCGGCAAACTCGCGGCCGGCGTGTTGAATGACTGGATGTTCCCGATCGACCATGAAACCCCTCCCGGTTCCGTTTGTGGCAGGGCTCCGCCCGGTCGTGGCGAAACCCTTGATGGGGCAGCGTAGCATTGCTGGACGGACCGACAAGCCGTTCCGCGACGGCGGCGGCGGGGTCGCCGCGCCTTGTCCAGCGGCGACGCAAAACGTCGGAATTCAGACGCTCTCTGCCGCCGCGAGCGGCGGCCATGGGACGTCCATATCCTCCGGCGGAACGGCTGCGACGAGCGAGCGCGTGTAGGGATGGCGCGGATCGCCGAGCACCGCCTCGGTCGCGCCCTCTTCTACCACCTCGCCGTTGCGCATGACGAGGACGCGCGAGCACAGATACCGGACCACCGCCAGGTCGTGGGAGATGAATAGCAGTCCGATTCCGCGAGTCTGGCGCAGGTCCAGCAGCAGGTTCAGGATCTGTGCCTGCACCGACACGTCGAGGCCCGAGACGATCTCGTCGGCGACGAGCAGGCGCGGCGTCACGCATAGCGCGCGGGCGATGTTGACGCGCTGCTTCTGCCCGCCGGAGAGCTGCGAGGGATAGCGGTCGAGCAGGTCGACCGGCAGCCCGGTCTCGCGCATCAGCGCCTTGGCGCGCGCCAGCCGCTCGGCGTCGCCGGCGCCGTCGGCGGCCTCCATGACCTGCGTGACGAGGCGCTCCACGGGGCGGCGGGGGTTGAGGGCGGACTGCGGATCCTGGAACACCATCTGGAGCGCGCCGAGCCGGATGCGCCGGGCCTCGCCCGCATTGGCGGTGACGTCGACGCCGTCCACCATGATGCGGCCCGAGGTGGCGTCCTCGAGGCCCATCACGAGGCGCGCCAGCGTGCTCTTGCCCGACCCGGATTCGCCGACGATGCCGACGAACTCGCCTGGCGCGACGGAGACGGTCGCGCCCTTGACGGCGTCGACACCGGGATGGCGGCGGCCGAGCCAGTCGCGCTTGCCGGCGTAGTGCTTCCACACGTCCTCCACGCGCAGCACGGGGTCGCGGCCGTCGAGCGGGACCGCGACGAGCGGCTCGCCCGGGACGAGGCCGCGGTCGTCGGAGAGGCAGCCCTGCGTGCAGCGGACGCGATGGCGCGGGCCGACCTCCATGAGCGGCGGCACGGCCGACGCGCAGGCGCCGTCGCGGATCGGGCAGCGGGACGCGAAGCGGCAGCCGGGCAGCGACGCGAAGCCGGCGATGCCCGGCATCTGGTCCGGCAGCGTCGCCAGCCGGCGACGCGTGCCGCCGAGCGGCGGGTTCGAGGCCTGCAGGGCGCGCGTGTAGGGATGACGCGGCCGCTCCGAGACCTCGCGCGCCGGGCCCTGCTCGACGATGTCGCCCGCGTAGAGCACGAGGATGTCGTCGCAGACCCGGCTGGCGAGCCGCAGGTCGTGCGTGATGAACAGCAGCGACGTGCGGTGGTCGCGCTGCATGCCGCGGATGATCTGGACGATGTGCGCCTGCGTGCTGACGTCCAGCGCCGTCGTCGGCTCGTCGGCGACGATCAGCGCCGGCTCGCTGGCGAAGGCCATGGCGATCATCACGCGCTGGCACATGCCGCCGGAGAGCTGGAAAGGATAGAGCTCCAGCAGCGCGGCGGGATCGCGCAGGCGTACGTCCGTCAGGGCGGAGACGATGCGGTCCCGCCGCAGGCCGCGCGGCACGCGCAGGCGCTCGAGATGCTCGCCGAACTGCTGGCCGATGGTGAGCACCGGGTTCAGCGCGGTCAGCGGCTCCTGCGGGATGAAGGCGATGCGGTCGCCGAGGAGGGCGCGCAGCGGCTCCGCCTCGAGCCCGACGAGATCCCGGCCGCCGAACAGGAGGCTGCCGCCGGTGACGGCGAAGCCCTGCGGCAGCGTCCGGCCGATGACGCGGCCGATCATGCTCTTGCCGGCGCCGGATTCCCCGACGAGACCCAGCACCTCGCCCGGCTTCACGGCGAAGGAGAGGTCGCGCAGGACCTGCGCGCCGCGCAGCGACACGGTGAGGCCGCGGGCCTCGAGCACGGGCGATCCGGACGACCCGGGCATCACGCCTCTCCCCGGCTGGTGACGAGGCGCGCATCGAGCGCGCGGCGCAGGCCGTCGCCGAGCAGGTTGAAGGCGAGGACGGTCGCGAAGATCGCCAGCACGGGGGCGATGACGCCCCACGGGGCCTGGTTCATGGTGGTGCGAGCGTCGGCGATCATGACTCCCCAGGCGGCCACGTCCGGCTCCACCGACAGGCCGACGAAGGACATGATCGCCTCGACGATGACGGCGATGCCCATCTCCAGGCTGAACAGCGTGATGACGAGCGGCGTCACCGCGGGCAGCACCTCCTTCACGATGGTCTGGACATGGGTGAAGCCGGCGAGCCGCGCGGCGGCGACATAGTCCCGCCGGCGCACGACGAGAACTTCGGAGCGGATGACGCGGCAAAAGCGCGTCCAGTCGATCAGCACGATGGCGAGGATGACCTTGTTGACGCCCGCGCCCATGCCGACGAGCAGGATGAGCGCGAGGATCACCGGGGGAAACGCCATCCAGACGTCGACGAGGCGGCCGATGGCCCAGTCGATCCAGCCGCCGAAATAGCCGGCGACGAGCGCGAGGACGGTGCCGAGCAGCATCGCCCCCGTGGCGGCGACGACGCCGACATAGAGCGCGATGCGCGCGCCGTGGAGCAGGCGCGACAGGATGCAGCGGCCGAGCGTGTCGGTGCCGAGCGGATAGGCCGCCTCGCCGCCCGCCGCCCACATCGGCGGCAGCAGCGTGCTGAGCAGGTCCTGCTCCTGCGGATCATGCGGGGCCAGCCACGGCGCGAAGAGAGCGAGCCCCGCCACAAGCAGCGCGAGCAGTCCGCCGCCGATGACGCGAGGGTCGCGCAGGCAGCGCTGCAGGGTGGCGCGGGCGCGCGGGCTCATGCGACCCTCAGCTTCGGGTTGGCCGCAAGGTAGACCACGTCGACGATGGCGTTGATGCCGAGCACCAGCACGCAGTAGACGAGGCCGACGGCCTGGATCACCGGCAGGTCATGGTTGCGGACGGCGTCGACCATCAGGTTGCCGAGGCCGGGATAGGCGAAGATCATCTCGACCAGCACCGTGCCGCCGAACATGAAGCCGCCTTGCACGCCGATGAGGCTGATCGTGGGCAGGGCCGCGTTCTTCAGGGCATGGCGCACCAGGATCGTGTGCTCCGGAATGCCGCGCAGGCGCGCCTGGGTGACGTAATCCTCCTGGATCACGTCGAGCAGCGAGGAGCGCAGCACGCGCATCACCAGCGGCGCGACGCCGATGGCGAGCGCGAAGGCCGGCAGCACCATGTGCCACAGCGCGCTGCCCAGCACCCTGAGATGGCCGGTGACGAGGCTGTCGAACAGCAGGAAGCCGGTGACGGGCGGCGGCAGCACGAGTTCGGGACTGAGCCGGCCGATGAACGGCAGGATCGGCAGCGCGACGCCGAAGGCGAGGATGAGCAGGATCGCCCAGAGGAATTCGGGGATCGCCATGAGCCCGGTGGTGCCGAGATCGAGCACCTGCTCGCCCATGCGGCCGCGCCAGGAAAACATGGCCAGCCCGCCGACGATGCCGATGGCGACGCCGAGCACGAGCCCGAGCAGCACGAGTTCCAGCGTCGCCGGCAGGGCCTTGGCGATGAGGTCGCCGACATCGCGGCGGAAATAGATCGAGGTGCCGAGGTCGCCCGTGACGAGGCGGCCAAGCCAGATGACGTACTGCTCGGGGATCGAGCGGTCGAGGCCGAAGGACTGGCGGAGCTTCTCGAAATCGGCAGCCGTCGCGCCGGGCGGGAGCGACATCGCGATCGGGTCGGCCGGCAGCAGCCGCAGGATGCCGAACACCAGCGCCGAGACGCAGAGCAGGATCGGGATGGCGAGCAGCGTCCGCCGGAACAGCAACTGGAGGGCGATGCGGCTCATCGGGCCGAGGGGCTCCGCGTCGGAGAGGAATCAGGGAACGGGGCGGCGCAGGCAGCGCCGCCCCGGATGCGAATCAGGCCTTGAAGGACCAGCCCTGCGGCAGGACGAGCCCGTTCACGAACTTCGTGGTGTTCAGCGTGTTCACGTGCACCACGGTCTTGACCGTCTGGTAGAGCGGGATGGTGTAGCCCTTCTCGGCGGCGTAGCGATGCGCGTCCTTGTAGCCCTGGATGCGCTTCTTCTCGTCCATCTCGACGAGCAGGGGCTGGATCTTCGGCGCGAGATCCTCGGTCTTGAAGGCCGAGAAGATCGACTTCGGGTTGAGCAGGTAGCCGCCGTAGAGCTCGGGGTCGCCGGCCGAGTTGCCCCAGGAGAAGTATGTCGCCTCGGGCAGCGTGCCCGCGCGCAGGCGCTCCTGGTAGGTCGAGAGCTCGATCGTCTCCAGCTCGGCGTCGATGCCGACCTTCTTCCACATCTGCACGATGGCGCGCGCGGCGTCGAAGTCGTTGGGGAAGGCGCCGTTGGGGGAGGCGAACTTGATCTTGATCGGGTTCTGCGGCCCGTGGCCGAGCTCCTTGAGGAGGGCGACGGCCTTCTCCTCGGAGAACGGGAACACGAAGTCCTCGGGATAGCCCGCCGTGCCGTGCGCCGCCGGGACGGAGATCGGCTTGGCCGCGCCGCCGAACAGGGCGCGCGAGATCGCCTCCTTGTTGATGGCGTGGTGCGCGGCGAGGCGCACCCGGTCGTCCGCGAAGCCGCCGTTCTTCGTGATCTGCAGCAGGGTGATGTCGGCGATGGCGTCGATGTTGCTGACGAGGCCGGGCACGGTGGCGAGACGCTGGGCCTCGCGGACCGGCACGTCGATGGCGCAGTCGACGCGGCGGGACTCGATGGCGGCGACGCGGGCGGTGGGATCGCGCACCAGCTCGACCGTGATGCGGCCGATGGCGGGCTTGCCGTCCCAGTACTTGTCATTGGCCTCGAGCACGGCGCGCGCGCCCTGCTGGTACTCGACCAGCCTGTAGGGGCCGGAGCCGACGGGGTTCTTCTGGAAGCCGTCGAGGCCGACGCGCTCGACATAGGCCTTGGGCACCACGTAGCTCGTCAGGAAGTACATCCAGGCGACGGCCGAGGGCATCGGCTCGCTGAAGTGGACGATCGCGCGGGTCGGCGAGACGACCTCGATCTCCTTGATCTTCTGCCAGATGAAGCTCGTGTCGAGCCTGCGCCCGCCCTCCGGCACCGGCGCGCGCGGGCGCTCGAAGAAGGAGTAGCGGAAGTCGGCGGCCGTCATCGGCGAGCCGTCGTGGAAGACGACGTCGTTGCGGAAGTCGAGGCCGAGCGACAGGCTCTTGTCGTCGACGTAGCCCCACTTGGTGACGAGCGCGGGGCGCACGCTGATGTCCGGGTTCTGCGTCAGCGGCTGGTCGAACACGCACTTGTAGAGCGATTGCACGGCGGCGAGCGAGCGGGCGTTCGGGTCCCACGTCGGCACGTCGGCGGGGAAGGCGATGGTGAGCTGGCCCTTGGCGGCGGCCTGGGCGAGCACGGACGCGGGAACGCCGAGCGTCGCCAGCGCGCCGGCGCCGGCCCCGAGCCTGAGAATGGTGCGGCGATCGAAATTGGTCGTCATGGGTTCCCTCCAGCGAATGGTTGTCGTCGTCGTTCAGGCCAGTCCCAGTCTTCCGACGGTCTCGGTCAGCTTTCCGCCCGTCTCGTCGGCGAGGGCGGCGGCCCTCAGCTCCGCAAGCGCGCGCGCCGGCTGCGGCTGGCCCGACACCGGGCCGAGCAGCGCGACGATGCGCTCGAAATTCGCCTTCCCGCGGGCGTGCGTGTCGCCGTAGCCCTTCACGAGATTGCGGCACTCCGCGAACTCGACGGCAAGCCCGTAGTCGCGCGCGGCGATCGCGCACAGGCGTGCGAGCCAGGCCTCGAGATGGGTCTGCTCGGCCTCGTGGCGCAGCGACCTGCGCCGCCAGGGCTTCAGGCTCGCCACCATGTAGAGCTGCAGGAAGCCGCGGATGCTCGTCGTCTTCACGATGCGGCCGGACGAGGTCATGCGCTCGATGAAGCGGCGCAGCGGGCCCTCCTTCAGCATCATGCGGCCGAGCGGCGCGGGCACGGTCTCGGCGATCTCCTGAAGGCGCGGGTGGAGGAACTCGGCGATCTCGAGGATCTGCCCGTCCTTCAACTGGACTTCCTGCGCGACGCGGTCGAAGCGCGAGGCGCGGATCTTCAGCTCGGCGACGCGGATCGTGTCCTCGTAGGCCATGCCCAGCGCGAGGTGGCGGGCGGTCTCGGCGAGCAGCGTCCACTGCCCGTCTCCGCGCCCGCCGTCGGCATCGGCGACAGGCCGCAGGCGGTCGAGATAGAGGCGGGCATAGGCCTCGTCCTGATAGTCGACGAGCCGGGCGACACCCTGGCGGATGATCTCCAGCGCGGCGGCGGGAAAGCTCTTCTCCGCCTCCGCGACCAGCGCCGGCACGCCCGGGGCCTGCGGGGGAGCGGCGGGGCGGGCGGGCGCTTCGGCGAGCGGCGCGGGCTCGCGGCCCTGCGCGACGTCGAAGCCCAGCGCGAAGGCGCGCCGCGAGGCCGCGACGCCGACGCCGCCGCGCTCGATCGTCGCCTCGAAGGCCGCCCGGTCGAACGGCAGGACGCCGGCGCCGGCCAGCGCGCCGAACATGACGGCGCTGATGACGCTGCCGGCGCGCTCGGCGAGGGCGGCCATGTCGAAGGCGACGTAGCGCTGGGCCGCCGTGCGGCAGGCGTCGCGCAGCGCCGTCTCGTCGACGCGGCCGTCGCCGAGCGCGAGGCGTTCGGTCATGGCGAAGACGCGGTGGGTCGAGGCGATCAGCGTCGTGCGGTCCGGCGTGACGATGCCGCGCTGGACGGCGCGACCCGCCTCCATCAGCTCGGAGGCGACCACGATGTCGACGTCGCCGGGCACGGGCATCATGGCGAGCACCGGCGGCCGGCCGGCGGCCTCCGCGGCGGCGCGCGGGAAAAGCTCGAGATAGTAGATCGTCGCGCCCGTGCGCTGGGCGACGCCGGGCACCGATGTCGACTGCGCGATATGGCCGCCGTGCTCGGCCAGGCTGACGATCCAGTCCGCCAGCACGCCGCCGCCCTCCCCGCCCATGGCGAG
>JAIYAB010000306.1 GCA_027489275.1 Hyphomicrobiales bacterium | reverse complement strand
CGTTCTCGTGCGGCAGGCCGTGAACCAGGCCCGCGCCGGGGCCGACATCGTCGCCCCCTCCGACATGATGGACGGCCGCGTCGGCGAGATCCGCCGCGGGCTGGACGAGGCAGGATTCCAGGACGTGCAGATCATGGCCTACGCGGCCAAGTATGCGTCGGCCTTCTACGGGCCGTTCCGCGACGCGGTGGGCACCAGCGCGACGCTGACCGGCGACAAGCGCACCTACCAGATGGACCCCGGCAACACGGACGAGGCCCTGCGGGAGGTCGAACTCGACCTGCAGGAGGGGGCCGACATGGTGATGGTCAAGCCCGGCATGCCCTATCTGGACATCGTGCGCCGGGTGAAGGACACCTTCGCCGTGCCGACCTTCGCCTACCAGGTGTCCGGCGAGTACGCGATGATCAAGGCCGCCGCCCAGAACGGCTGGCTCGACGGCGACAAGGCCATGATGGAGAGCCTGCTCGCCTTCAAGCGCGCGGGTGCGGACGGAATCCTGACCTATTTCGCGCCAGCCGCCGCGGAGAAGCTGAAGCGCGGGGCGTGATCCGCGCCGCGCCTGCGGCCGGACGGCGCGCGGCGCGCGGACGCGGCCTCGCCGGCGCGCTGGTGCTGGCGTCGGTCGCCGCGCTGGCCGGCTGCGCCCGCACGGTCGATGCCGACCAGGCTCGCATCTGCCGCACGCTGATCCCCGCGCTCAACGCGCCGGATGCCGCGATTGACATCGTGCGCACCGTGCCGAGCGACCAGGCCGGCCGCATCCGCGTCTACTACGTCGTCACCGAGCCGGGCCGCGACCGGCGCAACCGCTTCGTCGACTGCACCTTCCGGGGCGATGCGCTGTCGCGCGCGAGGGGGGAACTCGTGGCGGTGGCCACGGAGCGCGGGCGGCTGGGCGAGGCGGCGTTCCTCTTCCTCGAGCGCTTCTATTTGCGCTCGCCCGAGGCCGCGCTGGAGGATCCGGGCGGGCTCTCGACGGACATTCCGCGGACCTCGTACGCCACCGCCTATGCGGTGCAGACCCTGATGAACGCGCTGCCGCAGGCCGGCGTCTATGCCCTGCTGGCGGCGAGCTACTCGCTGATCTACGGCCTCGCGGGACGCATCGTGTTCGGCTTCGGGGAACTGGCGGCGCTGGGCGGCTACGGCACGCTGCTGGGGGTGACGATGGCGCTTCAGGCGGGAAGCGGGCATCCGCTGGCGGCGCTGGCGCTCGGCGCGGCGCTTGCCGCGCTGGCGACGACCCTGCACGGCGTCGTGGCCGGCCGCCTCGTCGTGGCCCCCCTCGTCGCCTCGCCACTTCCCGTGCTGATCGGGACGGTCGGCCTGATGCTGGTGCTGGCGGAGTACCTGCGCATCTTCCAGGGCAGCGACCTGCGCTGGATTCCACCCGTCTACAACACGGCGCTGCCCCTGCTGCGCGCCGGATCCTTCACGGCGACGACGACGCCCGTCGCGCTGGTCACGGCCGGGTCGAGCGCGGCCATGGCCCTTCTCCTCCTCGTCGTGATGCGGCGCACGTCCTTCGGCCGGAACTGGCGCGCGATCGCCGACGACCCGGTGGCGGCGAGCCTGTGCGGGATCGACGGGCGACGCGTCTTCGCGAGCACCTTCGCGCTGGCGGCCGCGCTGGCGGGCGTCGCGGGCTTTGCGATGACGGCCTACTACGGCGGGGTCGGCTACGGCGCGGGGCTGGTGCTGGGTCTCAAGGCGCTGGTCGCGGCGGTGCTCGGCGGCATCGGCTCCGTCGGCGGCGCGCTCGTGGGCGGGCTGGCGATCGGGCTGGCGGAGGCGCTGTGGTCGGCTACGATGCCCATCGAATCCCGCGACATCGCGGTATTCGTGCTGCTGTCGGTCGTGCTGGCCCTGCGACCGGGCGGACTGCGCGGTTTCGGCGACCTGCTGCCGCGGCGCGTCTGAAAACCGGGCCGGCCGGGAGCCCGTGATGAGCCACGCCATCGGCATCGACGACGTCGTCGCGGCGCGCGCGATCATCGCCGACCAGGTCCAGCGCACGCCGATGCTGCCGTCGCCCCGCCTTTCGGCGGCGACGGGGGCGGAGGTGTTCGTCAAGTACGAGAACATGCAGACGACGGGCTCCTTCAAGGAGCGCGGAGCGCTGGTTCGCCTGTCGAAGCTGCGAGAGGATGAGCGCCGGCGCGGCGTCGTCACCATGTCGGCCGGCAACCATGCGCAGGCCGTCGCCTATCACGCCGCGCGCCTCGGCATCGACGCTACCATCGTCATGCCGGAGACGACGCCGCTGGTGAAGGTCGAGAACACCCGCGGCTTTGGCGCCACGGTCGTGCTGCACGGCGCGACGCTGTATGAATCAGCGGAGAGGGCCGCCGAGCTCGTGGCCGCCGAGGGCCGCACGCTGGTGCACCCCTACGACGACGCCCACGTGATGGCGGGCCAGGGCAGCGTCGCGCTCGAGATGCTGGAGGAAACGCCGGACCTCGACTGCCTCGTCATCCCCATCGGCGGCGGCGGTCTGTTCGCCGGCATGGCGGTAGCCGCGAAAGCCGTCCGCCCCGACATCGCGCTCTACGGCGTCGAGGCCGCGCTCTACCCCTCCTTCGTCAACGCCATCGACGGCGGCGACCGGCCCGTCGGCGGGCCGACGCTGGCCGAGGGCATCGCGGTCAAGACGGTCGGCCGGCTGACGCTGCCCATCGTCCGTGACCATGCGCGCGAGATCCTCCTCGTCGACGAAACGGCCATCGAGGACGGCGTCAACGCCTATGCGACGCTCGCCCGGACCATGGCTGAGGGCGCGGGCGCGGCGGGGCTCGCGGCGATGCTCGCCTATCCCGACCGCTTCGCCGGACGTCGCGTCGGCCTCGTGCTGTGCGGCGGCAACATCGACGCGCGGCTGCTGGCCTCCATCATGATCCGCTCGCTTGAACGGCAGGACCGGATCGCGCACCTGCGCATCACGACAGCCGACCGTCCCGGCTTGCTCGGCGTCATCGCCTCCCTGCTCGGGAGCCTGGGCGCCAACATTCTCGAGGTGTCGCACGGGCGCCTCTTCCTCGACGTGCCGGCCAAAGGAGTATCGCTCGACGTGACGGTCGAGACGCGCGGCGCGGACCACACGGCGGAGGTCTTCGCGGCGCTGGAGGCGGGCGGCTACGCACCGCGGCGCATCGGCTGGCGCAGCGCGACCTGACATCGCGGCCGTGCCTGCGTGCCGGCTCCGCCTCGGGTTGTGAAATCCGTCCGGCGGGGCCATCTGACATCCGATCGAATGCCCGGAAAGGATCCCCGCCGTGACCAACACGCTGCCTGCCTACCCGACCGTCCCGGATGTCCGCGGCGTGCTCGGCGCGCGCATCGGCGCGTTCGTCGTCGACTTCATCGTGATCGCCATCCTGTGGGTGATCTTCTCGACGGCGCTGATCATCCTCGGTTTCGTCACCTTCGGGCTGTCGTGGCTGCTGCTGGCCCCGCTCTTCCCCGCCATCGCGCTCATCTACAACGGGCTGACGGTGTCGGGGCGCCACCGCGGCACCATCGGCATGCGGACCTTCGGCATCGAACTGGTGACCGTGAACGGCAGCACCGCCCCCTTCGTCGTCGCGGCCGTGCATGCTCTTTTCTATTACGTGAGCGTCTCGATGCTGACGCCTTTCATCCTGCTGTTCGGGCTCGTCCGGCAGGACCGGCGCCTGATCCACGACCTGCTGTCGGGCCTCATTGCCGTGCGTCGGGGCGGCTGACCGATTTCACCGGCCGGAACCGTAGTCCGCCCCCTTGAGACGCAGCCTCCGGCTGCTATCGTATGGGAGGAGCGCACATCCGTGCGCCGCCGAGGACAGCGCGGGTGACGAGCCAGTCACGGGACCAGCCCCAGTTCTACCTGACCGCCCCGACGGCGTGCCCGTACCTTCCGGGGCGGCAGGAGCGCAAGGTGTTCACGCACCTCATCGGCAAGCGGGCGGCCGAACTCAATGACGTCCTGACCCAGGGCGGTTTCCGCCGCTCGCAGACGATCGCTTACCGCCCGGCCTGCGACGGGTGCCGCGCCTGTGTCTCGGTGCGGGTGCTGGCGGACGAGTTCCGCCTGTCCCGCAACATGCGCAAGGTGATGCAGGCCAACGCCGACCTCATCGGCGAGATGAAGCGGAACGCGCCGACCTCCGAGCAGTACTCCCTGTTCCGCCACTATCTGGACGGCCGCCACGCCTCCGGCGGCATGGCCGACATGACGGCGCTGGACTACGCGATGATGGTGGAGGACAGCCATGTCGAGACGCGGCTGGTCGAGTACCGCCGGCGCGGGCCCGACAGCGGCTTCACCGGGCGCGGCGTCGGCCCGCTGGTCGCCACCGCGCTGACCGACGTGCTCGGGGACGGGCTTTCGATGGTCTATTCATTCTACGAAGCCGAGGAGCAGGAGCGCAGCCTCGGCACCTACATGATCCTCGACCACATCGCCCGCGCCCGGCGCATGGGCCTGCCGCACGTCTACTTGGGCTACTGGGTCGAGGGCTCGGTGAAGATGGGCTACAAATCCCGCTTCACGCCGCAGGAACGGCTCGGGCCGAACGGGTGGATGCGGGCGGACTAGGCCTTGCGCCGGCGTGCGGATTCCCGAGCCAGTCGCCTCCGCTGATGGGTACAGGCCATACCGCGCGCCGGCCGGCCCTACCCGCCGAACCTGTTCGACTTCGGGAAGCCCTTCGGCGGCAGGCGGCCGGCCTCGGCGCGGTTGCCGATCCACTCGCGCAGTTCGGCGGCGGCCACGGTCCAGGTGCGACCGGAGGTGTCGAGCCAGGTGAGCCCGGCCTCCAGCGCGAAGACCTTGGCGTCGGAGAGGCCGCCGTCCTTGTAGCGCTGCAGGCGCACGCCCTTGCCGCGGCCCATCTCGGGGATCTGGTCGAGCGGGAACACGAGCAGCTTGCGGTTCTCGCCGACCACGGCGACGTGGTCGCCCTCGACCGAGGCGGCGATGACGGCCTTGAAGGGCGCGTCGACGTTGAGCACCTGCTTGCCCTTACGGGTGTTCGCCAGCACGTCGTCGCCGGGCGCGACGAAACCCCGCCCCTCGCTGGTGGCGAAGAGCAGGCGCGTCCCCGGCCTGTGCGGCCACACCGACACGATGTCGGCGCCTTCGTCCATGTCCGCCAGCAGGCGGATGGGATCACCGAAGCCGCGTCCGCCGGGCAGTTTCGAGGCTTCGAGCGTGTACACCTTGCCGCTCGAGGCGAGCACGAGGATGCGGGCGGTGGTCTCGGTGTGGAACGAGATGGCGAGCCCGTCGTCGCCCTTGAACTGGACCGAGGACAGGTCCTGGACGTGGCCCTTCATCGCGCGGATCCAGCCCATGCGCGAGACGACGACGGTGATCGGCTCCTTCTCGACCATGGCCTCGGCGAGATCGATGTCGGAGGTCTCGGGCGCGTCGGCGAAGCCGGTGCGGCGCTTGCCGAGCTTCGTCTCGGGACCGAAGGTCTTGCGGACCTCGCGGATCTGCCAGGAGATCGTCTTCCACTGCTGCGCGTCGGAGCCCAGCAGGCCCTCGATCTGCGCCTTCTCGGCCGTCAGCGTATCGAGCTCGCGCTTGAGCTCCATCTCCTCAAGCTTGCGCAGCGAGCGCAGGCGGGTGTTCAGGATCGCCTCGGCCTGGACGTCCGACAGCTCGAAGAACCGCATCAGTTCGGCCTTCGGCTCGTCCTCCTCGCGGATGATCTTGATGACCTTGTCGAGGTCCAGATAGACGATCAGCAGGCCGCGCAGGATCTCGAGGCGCTTGTCGATCTGCCCGAGGCGGAAGCGGGAGCGCCGCAGCAGGACGACGCGGCGGTGGTCCAGCCACTCGCGCAGCGCCTCGGTGAGCCCCAGCACCCGCGGCACGACGCCGCCGGTGAGCACGTTCATGTTCATGGAAATGCGGCTCTCCAGCTCGGTGAGCTTGAAGAGCGATTCCATGAGGATGCCGGGGTCCACCGTGCGCGAGCGCGGCTCCAGCACGATGCGCACGTCCTCGGTCGACTCGTCGCGAATGTCGGCCAGCAGCGGCAGTTTCTTGTCGTTGATCAGCTCGGCCATCTTCTCGATGAGCCGCGACTTGGGCACCAGGTACGGGATCTCGGTCACGACGACGACCCAGCCGCCGCGGCCCGTGTCCTCCTTCTCCCAGCGCGCCCGGACCCGGAACGATCCGCGGCCGGTGCGGTAGGTTTCGGCGATGGACCCCCGCGGCTCGACGATGATGCCGCCGGTGGGGAAATCGGGGCCGGGGACGAAGGTGAGGAGCTGGTCCGACGTCGCCTTGGGATGGCTGATCAGGTAGAGCGCGGCGTCGCACAGCTCCGCGGCGTTGTGCGGCGGGATCGAGGTCGCCATGCCGACCGCG
>JAIYAB010000324.1 GCA_027489275.1 Hyphomicrobiales bacterium | reverse complement strand
GACATCGGCGAGGAGGCGCTGATGACGCAGTGGACCGTTTGGGCCGTCGCGGAGTTCGAGCCGAACGACCACGAGGTTCTCGTCCACACCCTCAACCTGCCGCCGGCCGAGCGCGACGCCGCCCGCCGAGACGCGGCGCTGGCCGCGCTGCAGCGCCCGCTGGCAGCGCTCGAGACGGCGCTGGCGCGGGGCGGCGGCCATCTCGTCGGCGGGCGTTTCACCGTGGCGGACCTGAACGTCGCCTGCGTCGCCTTCTACCTGCGGGCGGCCGAGGGCGCGCTCGCGGCCTTCCCGGGCATCACCGCCTGGTACGCGGCGGCGACGGCGCGGCCGGCCTATGCGCGCATGATGGCGCTGAGGGATGCCGGATGAGCGCCGGCACGCCTGCCGATCCGCCCCACCTGTGGACCGAGGAGCGCTGGCGTGGCCTCGTCGGGCGCGTGCGCGCGGGCCGCAGGCTGCGCCCGCCCGTCTGGAAGGACGGCGCGCGCTGCGCCGTCGCGCTGTCCTTCGACGCCGACCATGAGACCTTCGAGATGGGCTCCGGCGGCCAGGCCATGGGGCGGCTCGCCTGGGGAGAGTTCGGCCGCCGCGTCGGCGTGCCGCGGATCCTCGCGCTTCTGGAAAGGCACGCCGTTCCGGCAAGCTTCTTCGTCCCCGCTGTTTCCGCCCTCATCGATCCGGACGAGCCCCGCCGCATCGCGTCGGCAGGTCACGAGATCGGCGTGCACGGCTGGATCCACGAGAACAACTCGCTGCTCGACTACGACACTGAGCGCGGCCTGATGCTGCGAGCGCGCGACACGCTGGCGCGGCTGTCGGGGCGCGATCCGGTCGGGCTGCGGTCGGCGAACTGGGACACCAGCCCGAACACCGTTCGCATCGTGAGCGAGATGGGTCTCCTCTACGACAGCTCCCTGATGGCCGACGAAGAGCCCTACGAGCTCCTGCTCGACGGCGCGCCGACCGGCGTGGTCGAGATCCCCGTCGAGTGGCTGCGCGACGACGCGGTCTACCTGCTGTTCAATCGCAACCCGGCGACGCGGCCCTACACCACGCCCGAGGGCGTGCTGGAGATCTTCCGCCGCGAGTTCGACGCGGCCTACGAGGACGGTTCCGTGTTCCAGCTGGTCATGCACCCCTTCGTCATCGGCTATCGCTCGCGGATCTGGATCCTCGACGAGATCATCCGCCACGCCCGCGCGCGCGGCGACGTCTGGTTCGCCACCCATGCGGAGGTCGCGGCCTATGCCCGCGACCATGCCCCGAAGGAGACCGCCCCGTGAGCGCTGCCGGGGGTATGGCCGGCCGTCCCGTCGCCGTCGTCGGCGCCGGCAGCATCGGCGTGGCGTGGGCCATCGTGTTCGCGCGCGGCGGCTTCGCGGTTCGCCTGCAGGATCCCGACGCGGGCCGCCGCGCCGCGGTTCCCGGCGAAGTCGCCACCCGGCTGCGCGACCTCGACGACGCAGGTCTCGTCGGCGAGCCGCCGGCCGGCATCGCCGCCCGCATCGCCGTGGTCGACGACCTTCCGGCCGCCCTCGCCGATGCCATCCACGTTCAGGAGAACGCGCCCGAACGGCTCGAGATCAAGCGGGAACTCTTCGCCGCCTTCGCAACGCTCGCCCCCGCCGACGCAACGCTCGCGTCCTCGTCCTCCGCCATCGTCGCGTCGGCCTTCGCGCCCGAGGGCGTCGTGCGGGAGCGCTGTCTCGTCGCCCATCCGGGCAACCCGCCCTTCCTGATCCCGGTCGTGGAGATCGTGCCCGCGCCCTTTACGGCACCGTCCGCCGTCGATGCCGTCCGGAGCCTGATGAGCGGCTGCGGCATGCAACCCGTGCTGGTTCAGCGCGAGGTCGAGGGTTTCGTCTTCAACCGCCTCCAGGGCGCGATGCTGCGCGAGGCCTACTGCCTCGTCCGCGACGGCGTCATCGGCGTCGAGGATCTCGACACGGTGGTGCGGGATGGGCTCGGCCTGCGGTGGTCCGTCATCGGGCCCTTCGAAACCTCCGACCTCAACACCCGCGGTGGCATCGCGTCCCACGCGCAGAAGATGGGGCCTGCCTACGCCAGGATGGGGGCCGAACGCGGCCAGAACGATCCCTGGACCGAGGATCTCGTCGCCCGCGTCGCCGGAGAGCGCAGGGCCGCGCTGCCGCTCGAGCGGTGGGACGCGCGGGTCGCGTGGAGGGACCGCGCGCTCATGCGCGTCGTATCCGCGCGGCGTACGATTCCGCCCTTCGATCCGGAGCCGACGGCGTGAGCGACGTCACCTTCACCTTCGAGGGCCATCCCGTCGCCGCCCGGAAAGGCCAGACCGTCGGGGCGGCGCTGGCCGCCGCCGGCCAGCTCGCGCTGCGCGAAGCCCGCACGGGCGGAGCGCGCGGCATCTTCTGCGGCATGGGCGTGTGCCAGGAGTGCCTCGTCACCGTCGACGGCATGCCCAACCGCCGCGCCTGCCTCGAACCGGCCCGCGACGGCATCCACGTCCGCCGCCAGGCCTTCCCCGGCGAGCCCCCGGGCGCGTCCCGCGGCACGCCGCCGATCGGCTTCGCGGACCTGGCCGTCGAGCGCGCCGACGTGGTCGTGATCGGCGGCGGCGCGGGCGGTCTCGCGGCGGCCGTCGCCGCCCGCGGCTGCGGCCTCGACGTCCTGCTGCTCGACGAGCGCTCGACCGCCGGTGGACAGTACTTCAAGCAGCCCGCCGCCGCCCTGCGCGAGCCCGCGCTGGACCGGCAGCAGGCGGACGGCGCCGCGCTCAGGACGCGCGCCGACAGCGCGGGCGTCCGCGTCCTCGACGGAGCCGAGGTCGTGACGGCCATCGACGCCGGTTCCGTCCTCGCCACGCGCGCCGGCCGCGCGTTCATCGCGCGGGGACGCGCGCTGGTGGTCGCGACAGGCGCTTACGAGCGCGGCGTCCCGCTGCCGGGCTGGACACTGCCAGGGGTGATGACCACCGGGGCGTTGCAAACACTGTGGCGAAGCTACCGTGCGTTGCCGGGCCGTCGCATCCTGATCGCAGGAAACGGCCCCCTCAACCTGCAGGTCGCCTGCGAGAGCATCGATGCCGGCGCTTCCGTCGTCGCCGTCGCCGAGGCCGCTCCGCTTGCCTCCGGCGAGCGGCTCGGCGCGCTCACCCGCATGGCGCTGGCCGACCCCGCGCTCGCCGCGAAGGGCGGCGGATACCTCGCGCGCCTGCGCCGCCAGAGCCGCCTGCGCCTCGGCGTCGTCTGCCGCCGCATCGAGCCGGCCCCCGCCGGCGGCCTGCGCGTGGAGATCGGGCCTGCCGCCGGCGGGCCGGGCGAAAGCCACGACGTCGACATCGTCGCGCTGGGCTACGGCTTCCAGCCGTCCAACGAACTGCTCCGCGCGCTCGGCTGCGCGCATGACTGGGACGAGCGGGCGGGCCTGTTGCGGACCCGCCGGGACGCATCCTGCGAGACGACCGTAGCCGGCGTGTTCGCAGTCGGCGACTGCTGCGGGCTCGGCGGCGCGCCGGCGGCGCTGGCGGAAGGGACCATCGCCGGCGTCGCGCTGGCCCGCGCGCTGGGCGGCGCGGTGACGGCGGCGCTCGCGCAGGAGGCGGACCGCGCCGCGCGCGAGCTCGCCCGGCACCGCCGGTTCCAGGCCGCGCTGTGGGAGGCTTTCGCAGCACCGCGCCTCGGCCTGTCGCTGGCTGCCGCCGACACGGTCGTCTGTCGCTGCGAGGACGTCGGCAAGGCGGAGCTCTTGGCCGCCGCGGCCGACGGCGATCCCGCCATCGGCGACGTGAAGCGGCGCACCCGCTGCGGCATGGGTCGCTGCCAGGGCCGCTATTGCGGCCCCGCTCTGGCCGAGCATCTCGCCGCGCAAGGCGACCGGCCGCTCGACGAGCGCGCGTTCTTTGCGCCGCGCGGCCCGGTCAAGCCGGTCACCATCGCCGACCTCGTGGGCGGGGGCGAGCGTTGAGCGCGGCCGTGCGCGAAGTCGATGTCCTCGTCGTCGGCGGCGGCATCGTCGGCATGGCGGCGGCTCTCGATCTCGCGCGCGACGGCCGCGCCGTCGCCATCGTCGACGACGGCCGCCACTCCGGAACGACGGCGAACGCCGGCAGTCTGCACGTGCAGATGCAGAGCCGTTTCATCCGCCTCTATCCCGACCTCGCTCCCAACGTCGAGCGCTCGCTGCCGCTCTACGTCGCCGGCGCTGCGCGCTGGCGGGAACTGGCGGCCGAGCTCGGCGCCGACATGGAAATCAAGCAGTCGGGCGGCCTCATGGTGGCCGAGGACGAGGCGCAATTTTCGTTCCTGGCGGCCAAGTGCGCCCGCGAGCGCGCGCTCGGCCTCGACGTCCACATGCTCGACCGGGCCGAACTGTCCCGGATCGCGCCCTATCTGGGGGAGGCCGTCTTCGGCGCGGAGCTCTGTCGCGAGGAGGGCAAGCTGAGCCCGCTCAAGGCCAACGAGGCCGTTCGCAGGGCGCTCGACGCGCTGGGCGTCCTGCGACTCGGCGAGACGCGCGTCGGCACGGTCGCGCGGGACGGCGTCGGCATTCTCGCCACGCTGGAGGGACGCTCGGCCGGCACGCTGCGCACAGGCAAGGTCATGCTCGCCGCGGGGTCGGGAACGGGAGCCCTCGCCGCCGCGCTTGGCGTGCGCATCCCCACCGAGGCCGAGCCGCTGCACATGAACATCACCGAGGCGACGACACCGCTGATCGGGCACCTCGTCCAGCACGCCGAGCGGATGATCACGCTGAAGCAGCTCGGGGCGGGTCAGGTGGTCATCGGCGGCGGCTGGCCGGCACGGTTCACCGGCGCGGACGCGTTCCCCACCGTGGATCCGGCCAGCATGATCGGCAATCTCAGCCTCGCGCAGCACATCGTGCCGCGGCTCGGCGCGCTGCGCGTCATCCGCACCTGGGCGGGGGTGAACACGACGGCGGACGGACAGTGCATCCTCGGTCCGCTGCCCGGCTGGCCGGAGGTCTTCGCGGCGGTGCCCGGCGACGCCGGCTACACGCTCGGCCCGCTGGTCGGCCGCATGGCCGCGGCAATCCTGTCGGGTCGCGAGCCCGGCCACGACGTCAGCCGCTTCGGCGTCGAAAGGTTCGCGGCAGCCTAGTCGCGGATCATCCGGTTGATGCGGTCGGTGGCTTCCAGCAACTCGGGGAGGAAGCGGCTGCGCATCTCTTCCGCGGTCACGCGGACGCTCGGGCCGCAGATGTTGAAGGCGGCGACGATCTCGCCCGATCGCGAGCGGATCGGCGCCGAAACCGAGCGCAGGCCGACCTCGAGCTCCTCGTCGACGATCGACCAGCCGACGCGACGCGCGTCGCGGATCAGGTCGCGCAGCTTGCCCTTCGCCGTCACGGTCTTCGGCGTGTACGCGATGGGCTTGATGCTCGACAGCACCTGCTCGAGCGCCTCGTCGGTCAGGCCCGACAGCAGCACCCGGCCGATCGACGTGCAGTAGGCGGGCAGCCGCGAGCCGACGCGGATTCCGACGTTCACGAAGCGCGTCGAATGGCCGATATGGACTACGTACAGCACCTCCGTCCCGTCGAGGACGGCGCCGAAGCACGATTCGCCGAGCTTCTCGGAGAGCTCGGCCATGATCGGCCGCGCCGTTTCCCACAGGCTGGCCGACGACATCACCGAATGCGTCAGCTCGAGCAGCTTCGGCGTGAGCTGAAACCGCTTGCCGTCCGTCTCCATGTAGCCGGCCTGCGTGAAGGTCAGCAGGAAGCGTCGCGCGCTGGCGCGGCTCATGCCAGCATACTCGGCGACCTCCGACAGCGTCATTCGCGACTTGTGCCTGCTGAACACCCGCAGAACGTCGAACGCCTTCAGCACGGAGTGCACGATTTCGCGGTCGCCCCCGGCCTTCCCGTTCGTCGGGTCCACCGCGAGGTCGACGACCGCATCGTCCAGTTCGACGAGCGGAGCGGCCTTGCGACGTGCGGAGGTCTGGATGGCGCCCATGGGCTCCTCGGTGTTGTCGTGGCAGCACTAACCCGAAATCCGACCCGCCGTCGAGTACGCCACTCGTCGCGCGCAGGCGTGGGCCGGACGGCTACGGCCTTTCGGCATCCGTTCTCCACTCTACCGAACAAACGAACGCATTGCGAACAATTTGGTTTCAGGGTCCTCGATGCGACCATTCAGTGAGAGAGGTAAAAAAAATTATATAAATCAACAGTATAGACGAGATTTGCTGACGCTGTGGCCGCAAATTTCCGCAAGCGGCGTGGACGCAATGCGAACGGAAGATCGAGATAGCACTTGAAGGTTGGCTCCCCAACTGGTCAACTTTGGACACGCATCGGAGGTGGGGGACGCCCGGGCCGGCCACCCCGATGCGCGGGGCGTGCAACGGCCCCGCGGAGACGAGCCGGGCGAGGGAGTGGGAGACTGGCGATGGCATTTGATTCGACTCTGAAGACCGGCGTTTCGCGGCGCGCGGTGCTGGCGGGCGTCGGCGCGGCGGGCGCCCTGGCGGCGACGTCGTTCTCCACCCCGGTGCGCGCGCAGCAGGCGACGCTGCGCTGGTGGTCCCCGCAGGCGGCTCCCGCCCAGCGTGAAGCCTACCTGTTCCAGATCGCGCAGTTCGAGAAGGCGAACCCGGGCGTCAAGGTCCTGTTCGAGCCGACTTCGGACGAGGCCTACGCACAGCAACTGGCCGCCGCCTTCGCCTCGGGCCAGGTTCCGAACATCGTCACCCACCTTCCGTCCTTCGCGGTGCAGGACTACTGGGCGGCCGGGCTGCTCGAGCCCTTCAACGACGTCATCACCGCGCTGGGCCCGCAGAACTTCTACGAGGGCGCCAACCGTATCTACGAGATCGACAAGGGCAAGTACGCCGGCACCGGCGTCGGCAACACCGCCGCCAACATGCTGTGGGTGCGCAAGGACCTGATGCAGAAGGCGTCGATCGACGCCATCCCGCGCACCTGGGACGAGCTGCGCAACGCGGCCCGCAAGATGCAGGGCGGCGGGATCTTCGGCGCGCCGCTTCCCTACGGCCGCAACTCGATGACGTCGCTGATCTTCATCGGCGTCATCCACCAGGCCGGCGGCCAGGTCTTCACGCCGGACCTGCAGGTCGGCATCGACACCGACAAGACGCTGGCGGCGCTGGACTGGTACAAGTCCATGCGCGAACTCTGCCCCGCCGGAGCCACCAACTACTCGTGGGGCGACAGCCTCACGGCTTTCGTGTCCGGCGCCACCGCCACTGGCATCTATGCCGGCCGCGTCCTCGCCAACGTGACGCGGCAGAACCCCGGCATCGCAGACAGCATCACCTGCGCCGCCTACCCGACGATCTCCAAGGATGTCGAGCCCTGGACCTTCAACGACTTCCCGAGCGTCTTCATCCCGAAGGCGGCGAAGGACATGGAGATGACGAAGAAGTTCGCCGCGCACCTCTTCGCGCCTGAGGGCTACATCAAGCAGCTCCTCGCCGCGCCGGGCCACGTGCTGCCGGTGCTCAAGCCGATCGCGGCCGACCCGAACTACACGGCCGATCCGATCATCAAGAAGTTCCAGAAGGAGGTCGACCTGATGGCCGCCTCCGCCGCCGGCGGGTACAACCTCGGCTTCGAGTCGGCCAAGCACAAGCCCAACACCAAGGGCGGCAAGGTCGTGAACTCGCACGTCATCGCCGAGATGGTGCAGCGGGTGTGCCTGAACAACGAGAACCCGAAGACGGTGCTCGGCGAGACGGCGAAGAAGATCGAAGAGATCATGAAGTCCTGAGTCCGCAGGGCAGATCCGGCCGCCGCCCACCGGGCGGCGGCCTCGCCGCGCGCGGACCGATGTCCGCCCGCGACTGACGAAGACCGAATTCCGACGGCGGGAGAGAATGGCGTCACAGGCGGGCCGCGACGGATCGCGAGGCATGCTGCTGAGCTCGCAGTATGCCGCGCTCGGCGTGCTGCTGATCGCGCCGACGGTGCTCGTGTTCTGCGCCGTCATCGTTTACCCGCTCGTCTCCGCCATCTATCTCAGCCTGTTCTCGATCTACACGCCCACCCTCCAGGGCAAGTGGGTCGGCCTCGACAACTACGCCAAGCTGCTCGCCAGCGGCGAGTTCTGGGGCGCGTTGCGCGTCACGCTGGTGTGGACCATCGGGACGCTCGTCCTCCAGCTCGTCTTCGGAATCGCCCTCGCGCTGCTGCTGCACCAGAACCTCGTGTTCCGGTCGCTGGCCCGGGGGCTGATCCTGTTCCCGTATTTCGTGTCGACGGTCGTCGCCGTGCTCGTGTGGCGCTGGCTCTTCAACGACCTCTACGGCATTCTCAACCACGTGCTTCTCGCGGCGGGCCTCATCGACATGCCGCTCGACTGGCTCGGCCAGATGCCGAATGCCATGGTGAGCCTGATCCTGGTCGGTGCGTGGAAGTACTTTCCCTTCGTCGTGATCACCGTGCTCGCCCGCCTCCAGACGATCCCCGACCACCTCTACGAGGCCGCCGAGATGGACGGCGCGGGCCCGGTCGCGCGCTTCTTCGACGTGACGCTGCCGCAGCTTCGCGACGTGCTGCTCGTCGTGATTCTGCTGCGCGCCATCTGGGACTTCAAGGAATTCGACCTGATCTGGCTGATGACGGGCGGCGGGCCGGTCACGTCGACGCAGACGCTGCCGCTGCTGGTCTATCGATCGGCCTTCGGCCTCAACGAGATGGGCGGCGCGTCGGCGGTGGCGGTGCTGATGATGCTCGTCATGCTCGTCTTCATGGCGCTTTACATCCGCGCCCAGCGGCAGGAGTGACGCAGGATGCGCAATCGCTCCCTGACCTCCCGGATCCTGCTCAACGTCCTCGCCTGGTCGATCGTGTTCGTCATCGCGTTCCCGCTGGTGTGGATGATCCTCACCTCGGTGAAGCCGCAGTTCGAACTGTTCCGCATCCCGCCGACGATCCTTCCGCAGGAGGTGACCTTCGAGCACTACCACCGCGTGCTGGTGGAGACGCCGTTCCTGAAATACTTCCGGAACTCGGTGATCCTGGCCGTCGGCACGACCGTGCTCGTGATCGTCATCGCCACGCTCGGCGCGCACAGCCTGGTGCGCTTCTCCTATCCGGGGCGCGAGCGGCTGGCGCAGCTGGTGCTTTTCACCTACCTGCTTCCCTCCGTCGTGCTGATCATCCCGCTCTATCTGCTGATGGTGTGGCTCGGCATCGCCAACACGCTGTTCAGCCTGATGCTGGCCTACACGACCTTCGCGCTGCCCTTCGCGCTGTGGCTGCTGCGCTCCTTCATGCAGGGCATCCCGCAGGACCTCGAGGCGGCGGCCCTGGTCGACGGCGCCAGCCGGATGGAGGCCTTCGTGGACGTCATCCTGCCGCAGGCGGTGCCCGGCATCATCTCGACCGCGCTGTTCACGTTCATCCTCGCCTGGAACGAGTATCTTTACGCGCTGGTGCTCGTGAACACCGACGAGGCGCGCCCGCTCACGACGGGCGTGATGAACATGCTGATCACCGCGTTCAACATCGAGTGGTCGCTGCTGATGGCGGCATCCGTCATGATGAGCCTTCCCGTGATCATCGTCTTCGCCCTCCTGCAGAAGCACCTGACCCGCGGGTTCGGCGCAGGCGGAGTGAAGGGATGAGGATCGTCGACACAGGCCGGAGACACGATGGCTGAGGTGACCTTCGACAAGGTGCGCAAGGCCTTCGGCAGCGCCGTCGCCGTGCGCGAGCTGGACCTCGCGATCCGCTCGGGCGAGTTCGTGAGCCTGCTCGGGCCTTCCGGCTGCGGCAAGACGACGACCCTGCGCATGCTGGCGGGGCTCGAGACGCCGACCAGCGGCGCCATCTCGATCGACGGGACGGTCGTCAACGAGCTGGCTCCGGCCAAGCGCGACATCGCGATGGTGTTCCAGTCCTACGCGCTTTATCCGCACATGAGCGTGGCCCAGAACATCGCCTACCCGCTGAAGAAGCGCGGCGTGTCGCGCGCCGACCGGGATGTCCGGGTCGCCGCCGTGGCCGCGACCCTGCAGCTCGGCGCGCTGCTCGACCGCAAGCCGCGCCAGCTCTCCGGCGGGCAGCAGCAGCGCGTCGCCCTCGGCCGCGCGCTGGTGCGCGATCCGCGCGTCTTCCTCCTCGACGAGCCGCTGTCGAACCTCGACGCCAAGCTGCGCGCCCACATGCGGGCGGAGCTCATCGAGCTGCACCGGCGCATCGGCAAGACGATGGTCTACGTCACCCACGACCAGCTCGAGGCGATGACGATGTCCGATCGCATCGCGGTGATGCATGACGGCGTGCTCCAGCAGTTCGGCACGCCGAAGGAGGTCTACGAGACCCCGGCCAACCTGTTCGTCGCGAGCTTCATCGGCTCGCCGGGCATGAACCTCGTCAAGGGCGAGCTGCGGGCCGCCGGTTCCGGCCTCGCCTTCGTCCGCGGCGACCTCAGCCTGCCCGTTGCCAACGGGGGAACGGCCGGCGCGGCGGTCACGCTGGGCGTGCGCCCGGAGGACATCACGCTGGGCGCCGGCCCGTTCGCCTGCACGATCCGCGTCGTCGAGCCGACCGGCCACGAGACCATCGTGATGGCCGAAGCAGCCGGCGAGACGCTCGTGGCCCGCGCCGCCCCCGATTCGCAGCTCGTGCCCGGCCAGGTCGTGCCGTTCGCCGTGCGCGCGCAAAGGCTGCACGCCTTCGATGCCGACGGGCGGCGGCTGCCGCTCGTCTTCGCCCAATCGAACGGGGCCTGAGGGCCCGTCCGCCAGGAGAACAGACAGGATGAACCGGGACGACGTCACCTGGAGCGGGCCCATCCCCGCCGTCACCACCCCCTTCGACGCCTCCGGCGCCATCGACCGCGCAGGCTTCCGCGCCAACATCGACCGGCTCGTGAAGCTCGGCGCCACGGGCGTCCTGGCCTGCGGCTGCACCGGCGAGTTCTGGACGCTGACGCTTGAGGAGCGTCGCCTTCTCTATGCCGACGCCGTCGCCGCCATGGCCGGCCGCGGACCCGCCATCGTGGGCGTCGGCTGCATCGGCGCGCAGGAGACGATTGCGCTCTGCCACGAGGCGGAGAAGGCGGGGGCCGACGGCCTGCTCGTCCTGCCGCCCTATTTCGTGAAGCTGTCGGACGACGAGATCTTCGCCCACTACAAGATGGTCAACGACGCCGTGTCGAAGCCCATCGCCGTCTACAACATTCCCGGCAACGCGGTGAACGCCATCACGCCCGGGCTCGCCGACCGGCTGGCTGACCTCGACAAGGTCGTGGCCATCAAGGAAAGCTCGGGCGACTGGAACAATTTCTACGCCACGATGATCGCGGTGAAGGACCGCCTGCGCGTGTTCTGCGGGCCGTCGTCCGTATTCGGCGTGCCGGCCGTGGCGCTCGGCGCCGACGGCACCGTCGACTGCTTCCCGAATGTGTGGGCGGGATGCCTCGACCTCTACTACACCGCCCGCGACGGAAAGATGCGCGAGGCGGAAGCGCTGCAGGAGACGGGGCGGCGGCTCACCGACCTCTTCGTCACCGGCGGGCGCACGCTCTATCCGGCAACCAAGGCCGCGATGGACATGCAGGGCTTCCCGGGCGGCGGCAAGCCGCGCATGCCGCTGCAGCCGCTCGCGGGCGAGCCCCTCGCCGGCCTGCGCCGCGGCATGATCGAACTGGGCGTGATGACGGGATGATCGACGGGGTCGGCGGCAAAGGGACGGGCACATGGATCTCGGATTGAAGGGTCGCAAGGCCGTCGTGACGGCCGCCAGCCGCGGGCTGGGGCTTGCCTGCGCGCGGTCCCTCGCGCTGGAGGGCGTCTCGCTCACCATCATGGCGCGCACGCGCGAGCCGCTGGAGGAAGCGGCGCAGGCGCTGCGCGCGGAGACCGGGGTCGACGTCGCCACCGTCGTGGGCGACGTCAACTCCGCCGAGGGCCGGGACGCTCTGATGGCGGCCGCGCCGGATGCGGACATCCTCGTCTGCAATCCCGGCGTCAGGCAGGTGCCGGGCGACTTCCGGGAGTGGGAGCGCGACGAGTGGCTGCGCTGGTGGGACGCGCACTTCTACTCGTCGGTGGACCTTATCCGCCGGCTGACCCCGGGGATGTTCGACCGCGGCTTCGGCCGGGTTGTCTGCATCTCGGTCAGCTTCATCAAGTTCCCGCAGGTCGGCTTCGCGCACTCCCACGCCGCACGCCTCGCCCTGGCCGGGGCGATGGCGTCCATGGCGCGCGAGCTCATCCCGCGCAACGTCACCTTGAACAGCGTCTGCCCGGGACTGTTCGACACCGATGCGCTGCACACCAACTGGCACGGGCACGCCAAGCGGCTGGGCATGACCTACGAGGAGATCAAGACCGACAGGCTCAAAGGCTGCCCCGCCGGCCGCCTCGCCGATCCCAAGGAGTGCGGCGACCTCGTCACTTACCTGTGCAGCGCGCAGGCCGGGTTCATGACGGGGCAGAACATCGTCAACGACGGCGGCGTGTACCAGGGGCTTTTCTGACCATGACAGCCGCCGACCCCGCCGCGCTCATTCCCGCCGAAGGCCGCGTCGTCGCGATCAGCGGCGCGTCGCGCGGTCTCGGCGCATCGATCGCGCGGCGGCTGCACGCGGACGGCCTGACGCTCGCGCTGGGCGTGCGCGACCCGGAGGCAGCCCGCGCGGCGCTCGGGCTTTCGGAGCGCTGCACCATCCATCGCTTCGACGCGCGGGACCCGGCCTCGGCCGGCGCATGGATCGGCGAAGTCCTCGCAGCGCACGGCAAACTCGATGGCCTCGTCAACAATGCCGGGGTCCTGCGCCGTTTCGGGTTCGACCATCCGGACGAGGCGGCGCTGGACGAGATGTTCGACGTCAACGTCAAGGCCCCGTTCCGCGTCATCCGCGCCGCCATGCCCGCCCTGAAGGCGTCCGGGACGGGACGGATCGTCAACATCGCATCGACCGACGGCAAGCGCTTCCGCGATCCCTCCGCCCCGCTGGGCTACGTGATGTCGAAGCATGCGCTGATGGCGCTCTCGCATGCCGCGAAGTTCGAGGGTTGGAACGACGGTGTGCGGGTGACGGCGCTCTGTCCCGGGGCGATCGACACGGAGCTGATCTCGGGGCTTCCCGGCGCCACGCCGGCGGCCAACCGGCTCGCGCCGGAGACGGTGGCGGAGATCGTCTCTCTCCTGATGAAGCTGCCCAACACCGCAACGGTCGCCGAACTCGTCGTCAACACCCGGCTGGAGGCGTCGTGGTGAGGACGCCGGGCTCAGCGGCCGGAGATCAGGAACGGGCCGAGGTCCACCTCGGGCACGCGCCCGAGCACCAGGTCGCCGATCGCCCGCGCCACCACCGGACCCGCTGTGAAGCCCATCCACGGGAAGAAACACAGGAAGAAGCCGGGCACTCGCGGCGCTTCGCCGAGCAGCGGCTTCCAGTCCGCCGTGCCGTTGACGACGGCCGCCCAGGTGCGCACCACGTCGACACTGGCCAGATCCGGCACCATGTCCACCGCCAGGCGCATGTTCTGCACGAGCGAGTGCATGTCGGCCACCGGCCGCCCGCGTGCATCGCGCCGGGCGTCCCATCCGCCGCCGATCAGCACGTTGCCGAGGCGATTCTGCTTCAAGGTCAGCTTTTCGCGCGCCCCGTAGAGCAGATGCTTCACGAGCGGCGCGGTCGGTTCCGTCACGCTGGTCTGGATCGGGTGGGCTTCGATCGGCAGGTCGAGGCCGACCATCGCGGCGACCGTGCCAGCCTCCGCGCCGGCACAGTCGACGACGCGAGCGGCGAGGATCGTGCCGCGCGACGTCTCGACGCGGAAGCCCCCATCCGCCATCGCCTCCAGCGCCGTCAGTGGCGTGCGCGTGAGGATGCGCGCGCCCCGCGCGGCGGCTGCGCGGGCGTAGGCGGGAGCCGCGACGAGCGGATTGGCCTTCCCCTCCACGGGGTAGTACGCGCCGCCCACCATGGTCTCCGACACATAGGGTGCCACAGCCCTCAACTCGGCCCGGTCGAGCAGGTGGCCTTCGAGGCCCTGCTCGGCCTCGAACACCAGCTTGCGCCGCAGGCCGTCCAGTTCGCCCTGCGTGCGGGCGGCGACGAGCCCGCCCGGCGTATCGACCTCGAGATCGACGCCGAGCTCCTCGCCGGCCTTCTTCCAGAGGGCGATCGACGCCAGCATCAGCCGAACCGTCGGCGCGAAGGTGCGCGTCCAGTCATCGCCGTTGACGGAGAAGGGCTCGTTCGGGATCTGGGCGTGGATCGATCCGGAGTTCGAGCCGCTGGCCTGCGTGTTCAGGTCGAAGCGCTCGATCAGGGTCGTCTCGATGCCGGCTCCGGCCATATGATGCGCGAGCGCCGTGCCGGCCAGTCCGCCACCGATCACCAGCACGTCCGTGCGCAGCGGCGCTGCCCAGCGCTCCGCGGCGCCGTCCGCCGTCCACCGTTCGAATTCGGTCCGGGACTCGTCAACCTCGGGGGAGAGAACCATGTCTGACCTGCGCGTCGCCGTATCCACGTTTCCCTATCTCTATTCGCATTCCGGCTTTGCCGCGCTCAAGCATATTGCGGGCATGGGCTACCGGACCTTCGAGATGATGATCTTTCCGCCGCACCTGTGGCCGGCGGACATGACGCCTGCGCAGAAGGCGGAGATCGCGTCGTGGCTGGACGGGGAGGGGGCGAAAATCACGTCGTTCTGCTACCCGCTGCTCGACAACAACCCGAACTCCGTATGCCGCATCATGCGGCGCTACACGCTGGACCGCTACAAGGAGGCGATCGCGCTCGCGGCCGACTGGAAGTGTCCCTATGTCTGCGCCATCCCCGGACCGGTCAACAGCCTCATCGACCCGCCGGTCGAGTGGATGCGGGAGTGGTTCGTCGAGGGGATGAAGGAGCTCGTGGACTTCGCGAGGGGTTCGGGCGTCGAGATCATCCTGGAGAACGTCCCCTTCACCTACCTGCCGACCGCGAAGGACATGCTCGACGTCGCCGACGACATCGGCCCGGAGGTCGGCATCAACTTCGACGTCTGCAACTCCGCGTTCATCAAGGAGGACGTCGGAGCCGCCATCCGGATGCTCGGCAAGCGGATCAAGAACGTGCATATCTCCGATTCGACCTTCGCCGTGTTCAAGCACGACCGGCTCGGCATCGCGTCGGGCATCGTCCAGCCGGGGCCGGCCGCGCAGGCCCTGAAGGAGATCGGCTATGACGGCATCACGGTGCTGGAGATCATCGCCGACGCCATGAACCCCGCGAACACGCCCGACAACGACATCGCGGCGTCCCATGACATCCTGGCCGCCCATGGCTGGGAGAAGCGTCGCAAGGCCTGAAACCCGTTATCACATGAGCAAAGCGAGCCGCCCTGCGGGGACAAAGGGCCGGCCGGAGGAGGAGAAAACCATGACCACGCAGTTCCGCGCTTGCCACACGGTGACCGTGACGCCGTTTACCGAGGACGGCAAGAAGATCGACGTGCCCGCGCTCCGGCGGTTCCTTGACTGGCAGCACAAGAGCCGCGTGCCTGGCGTCATCATCCTGGGCACGACGGGCGAGTTCCTGACCCTGTCGGACGACGAGCGCAGCCAGTATGTCGAGGCGACCGTCAAGCACTGCAAGGGCAAGATGACGGTGATGGTCGGCGCCACGCACGCTCATACGCCGACGGCCGTCCGCTATGCCAGGGAGGCCGAGGCGCTCGGCGCGCAGGGGCTGATGATCGCCCCGCCCTACTACTACACTCCCACCGAAGACGAGATCTTCGCGTACTACGCGGCGATCTCGGAGGCGGTGTCGATCCCGATCATGCTCTACAACAACCCGTTCACGACCAATGTCGACATGTCGGCAAAGCTCGTCGCGCGCATGACGAAGTCTCTGCCGAACGTTCGCTACATCAAGGAAGCGAGCATGGATGTGGCGCGCGTCTTCGACATCGTCGAGCTGACCAAGGGCGAGATGAACGTGTTCGCGGGCGAGCGCGTGGTTGAGAGCTTCAAGCTCGGCGCTGTCGGCTACGTCGATCCCAACGGCAATTTCTGCCCGCGTGCCTCGACCGGCATGTGGCCGCTGCTTGAGGCCGGTCGCATCAAGGACGCGATCAAGATCCAGCACCTGATCGACGAGATGTGGAGCATCATCAAGCAGGGCCAT
>JAIYAB010000243.1 GCA_027489275.1 Hyphomicrobiales bacterium | reverse complement strand
TTGACTGCTGGTCACCGGTCGCGGAAAGCGCCCCGCATCCCGGCCCGCAGGCGGCGCGTAGAAGCCCTGCAAGGCTTGAACGGCCGCGCCGGCGGCCGCAAGATTGTCGTCCTGCTCCCGGTCGGAGGTCGCCATGCCGAAAGCGCTCATGCTGTTGCCGGTGTCGGCGGTCTTCGCCGTGCTGTTGCTCCAGGCGCCTCCAGCCCGGTCGCAGGCCCGCGTCGTGGGCGAGGTCGCCGAAATCCGCGGCGCGGCCACGGGAGCCCGCCCGGGCGCCAGGCCCCGCACGCTGGAGGCCAAGGACGGGATGTATTTCCGCGACACGCTCCGGACGGGGGACGACGCGCGCCTCGTCGCCGCCTTCGACGACGGCACGAAGCTCACCCTGGGAGACAGCGCGAGCGTCGTCATCGACACCTTCGTCTACGATCCGAACCGCTCCATCGGGCAAATGGCGGCACGGGTCGCAGGCGGAGCATTCCTGTTCGTCGGCGGTCGTATCGAGGAGCAGGCGCGGGCGAGCGTCCGCATCCGCACCCCCCTCGCCACGCTGGGCATACGCGGAACGACCGTCTGGGGCGGGCCGATCGACGGAGCCTACGGCGTCCTCGTGCTGAGCGGGCGCGTCGATGTCCGCACGCCGCGCGGCACCGTGACCTTGCGCGAAGGCCAGGGCACGACGCTGCGTCCGCGCCGCGCGCCGGAACCGGTCGTCGTCTGGGGAGCCGACAAAGTTCGCCGCGCCGTCGCCGCGGTCACCGTCGCGCGCTGAGGCGCTCCGCCGTCAGGAGCAGTCGATCGGCGCCGCTCCGAAGGGATATGTGGCCACCTCCTCCCACGGGCCGCCGCGGTAGCGCCACAGCGCCAGCCCTTCGATCCGGCACGCGAACGGGTCGAAGATCGCCTCGAGACCCTGAAGCGTCCGCCGGGCCCGGGCCGGCGTCACCTTGTTCTGGATCGTAACGTGGGGCACGAAGCGCTGGCGGTCCTGCGGGCTCAGCGCCGCCCGCCATGCCGCGGCCAGCTCCGCCCGCAGGCGCACCAGCGCGGGCGCGTCGATGTCCACGCACACGCCGTGCCCCATGAACCGCAAGCCAAGCGCGCGGCCGGCCAAGGGATCGATCGTCCAGCAGCGCTCAGTGAGATGCTCGTCGATGGCCTCGTGCCAGTCGCCCGGCAGCTTGTGGAACAGAGTCAGGTGCGCTGGTACCTGGTTGCGCTCGGGCGGATAGTGCGCGCGCCTCCAGGCCTCCAGCCGGACGGCCGCCGGCTCGTCGAGCTCCGCCGTCAGGATCAGGGGATTCTCTTCCCCCGCCTCGGCGGGGCTTTGGTAGAACGAAGAGGTCGTCATAAGGATCGGGAGCGGCGTGGTCCGAACGGAAATGATCAGGCGCGAGAGGACAATGTCTGGAGCGCTTCGAGAACCTGTTCAAGATCGTAGGGCTTGCGGAAGAACACGCTCCCCGCCACCGATGGCGGCAGGTCCTGCGACCATCCGGTGGCATAGATCACCGGCCGAAGCGGGTGGATGAACCGGAACGCGAAGGCCACGTGCCAGCCGTTGATCGTCCCCGGCAGCCGGATGTCGGTGAACAGCCAGTCGATGTCGCCGCCGTTCTCGCGCAAGATCGCCAGGGCGTCCTCGCCGTCGAAGGCCTCGACCACCGTGAATCCACGGTCCTGAAGAGCTTCGGAAACCGTCGCCCGCAGCAACTCCTCGTCCTCGACGAGGAGAACGACGGGCCGCCGCCGCACGCCGAACACCTCCACGGGCCCCGTGGCCTCGTGGGATTGCGCAGCCTGACCCTTCGGAGACGCCGTATCGCCGCTCAAGACCATAACGCGTGCCTCCTGCGTGTACGAAGCGTTCCAGCCTACATCATTCCGCCCCCGGTTCGAGCACGCCGCCGCCGGGAAAGTCGAACATCGTCAATCAGGCCTGCATGGGTTGGCCGGACTTCGTAAGCATGGCCGTAAGGACGATCGACTGGCGATGCCGCGGTGGTTCGAATCCGCTCAGTCAGGCTGAATGGCTCCGATCAACCTCGATGGCGCCTGACGAACACTTCATCGACGTCGGGACAAGCCTCGCGGGTGAGACCCGACAGCCACACCTGTTCGAAAAGCGTCGTTCCCGGTACGGTCTCTGGCGGTTCGGCCGGACCGAACCGTCACGCATCGGTTGACGCACGATCTGAATTGCCCGACCAGTACCGTTCCGGTCCGGGGATGTTGTGATGCGTTCGTCCGTTCTGTCTTTGGCCTTCGGTTTCGTTGCCCTGTCCGGCGCTCATGCGGCGGACCCTGGCGAGGTCCGGCGAGCCTGCGGGATCATGCCGGCTTCGCCGCTTTTGAGCCTCGCAGCGCCCGAGATGGTGGAGCAGATCAACGTGCGGTTCGGCCGCTCGGTCGAGATCGCGAATGCCCCGCCGACCATCGCCTCGACCTCGCCCCGCTTCGTCTGGGCCACCGAGACGAAGGCCGCATGCGGTATCGCCATCGGCTTCTTCGGCTCCGGCGAGATCAACGAGGAATGGGTCAACAAGTGCGACTGTTTCTACGGTCGCATGATGGCCTACACGAACGCGGTGCGCTGAAGCCCGATCGTCGAAACGTTAACCCTGATCCACGAGACAAACGCGTCCGGCCGTAATCGGGAGAATTTTTTGACGATGGCGCAGGCAATTCTGGTTTCACGCGGCGTGCTCTCCCCCAGGGGTGACGCCGAACGAGGTCTTTGACGATGGTGCAGCTTCGCAAGTCCCGCGTGGGAGGTTTGAGGACCTGGCTTCTCGCCTCCGCCGCGCTCGTCGCCTCGCTGGCGTCGGGCCAGGCCATGGGGCTGCGCGAGGCCGTGTCCATCGCGCTGGATTCCAATCCCCAGATCGGCCAGGCGATCATGAATCGCGAGGCGATCGAATTCGAACTGCGTCAGGCCCGCGGGCTGTATCTGCCGCGGCTCGACGCGGAAGGTTCCTACGGCGCGCGCCGGCTCTCGAGCCCCGAGCGGCGACAGGACGGCACGTACGACCGGGCCCTGAACCCCGCCGAAGCCGGCCTCGTCGCCACGCAGAAGCTGTTCGACGGCTTCGGTCGCGAGGCGGAGGTGGAGCGGCAGGCGTCGCGCGTCGACGGCGCGTCGTTCCGGGTGCTAGAGCGGTCCGAGTACATCGCCCTCGCCATCGCCCGCGAGTACATCGAGGTCCTGCTGCAGCAGCGGATCCTAGGCCTCACCAATGAGAATCTCGCGTTCCATCGTCGCATCCTCGGCGACA
>JAIYAB010000194.1 GCA_027489275.1 Hyphomicrobiales bacterium | reverse complement strand
GATGATATCGCGGACCACCGCCAGCAACGTCTCGACCCGCAGGGTGACGCTGCCGGGGTAGGCGGCGAAATAGGGCGCGATGCCGTAGGGAATGACCGGGAACACCGGCACGCCGAGGGGAGCGGCCGCCTCGACGGCGACGCGCTCGGCGAGGATCAGGTCGACCGCCAGGGACAGGTAGGCGTGCTGCTCGGTCGAGCCGATGGGCAGGATGCAGCGGTCGTCGTGGCGCAGATACGCCTCGACCTGCATCCAGTTCATGTCGCGGATATGCATGGCGTCTCCTCGCGCGGTCGGCTTCAGGCGTCGAGCACGTCGTCGCCGAAGATGGCGACGGCCTTGCGCCCGCCCCGGGCGATGCCGCGATACATGCCGGGCGTGTTGTGGGGAAGGACGGCGGTGCCATCCGCTCCGACGACGATGAACCCGCCCGATCCGCCCAGCGCCGCGAGCTCGTCGAGGGCCTGCCGGCTCGCGTCGGCGAGCGACATGCCCTTCAGCTCGACGAGGCAGGCGATGCGGTGGCCGAGCACGCCCTTGATGAAGCTCTCGCCGTGACCGGTGCCGGAAAAGGCGATGGTGGCGTCGTGAGCGTAGGTGCCCGCGCCGATGATCGGCGTGTCGCCGACGCGGCCCGGCATCTTGTCGGCGTAGCCGCCCGTGGAGGTCGCCGCCGCCAGATGGCCGGCGGCATCGCGCGCGACGGCGCCCACGGTGCCGTGGCGGTCCTTCTCGGTCGTCGCGGCCGCGGTGCGCCTGGCGGCCTGGACGCGCTCCAGCGCCTGAAGGCGCTCGGGCGTGAAGAAGTACCACGGCGCAACGAGCGGCAGGCCCTGCTCCCGCGCGAACTGCTCGGCGCCGGCTGCCGTGAGCATGACGTGGGGCGTGCGCTCCATGACAGCGCGGGCGGCGCTGACGGGGTTGCGGATGCGGGAGGTCCCGCTCACCGCGCCGGCGGCCCGGGTGCGCCCGTCCATGATGGATGAATCGTGCTCGATGGTGCCTTCGCTGGTCAGCGCCGCGCCGTGGCCGGCGTTGAAGAAGGGGCTGTCCTCCATCACCCGCACGGCCGCTTCCACGGCGTCGAGCGCCGGGCCGCCTGCGGCGAGGATCGCCCAGCCGGCGTCCAGCGAGCGGGTCAGATCCTTGCGGATGGCTGCCTCGCGCTCGGGCGTCGCCTCGCCCTTCTGGATGGCGCCGGCGCCGCCATGGATGAGGAGAACGGGGCCGGCGTCAGGGTGCTTCGTGGTCATGGGCCTTGCGGACCTTCGTGTCGGGCGGCGGGAGGGGCGGCAGGCCGGGGACGTCGTCTGCCGGCCAGGAGAACGTGTTGAGAACGATCTTGGCGAGCAGCACGGACAAGGTCTCGCGCTCGCGTGCGGTGAGCGGCTTCAGCATCTCGTCCTGCACGTGGACGAAGCGCGGCAGCGTCTCCTCGAAGATGCGTCGGCCGTCGGCCGTCAGGCTGAGGAGCCAGCTCCGCTTGTCCGTCGGGTGGCGCTTTCGCGTCAGAAGAGCGCGCTTTTCCAGCGAGGCGATGGCGCGGCTCAGCGTGTTTTTCGGGAAGCCGTAGGAAATGCCGATGTCGCGGGCCGTCACCATGTCGCGCAGGCCGAGCGAGTAGATGACGGCGACCTGCGGCCGCACCAGGCCGTAGCGCCGCTCGATCGAGCCGTAGAGCGGGATGTTGTAGCGCAGCGACAGGTAGTTGAACCGGAAGGCGAACCAGCTCGGGTTCTCCCACAGCCGGGCAATGGTCACCGCGTCGATGCCCAGCCCGTCGATGGCCTCCGGCCGGCCCGGAACGGGCGGCGTCCTGCTGCTGCTGGTCCTGGACGAGTCCGACATGCGGGCCCGCTACTCCGATGACGATGAATGGTGCCATATGGAACTTGACGGGTCGCACGACGGTGGTCAAGCTGTCCGTCACTGTCGTCGACGGATCGCGGAACGGGGCCCCGGGGGCCCATCGTCAACCTGCGGCGGGCGGCGGCCGAACCCGGGAGACCATCCATGCAACACGTGCTGAAGCGGACGCTTGCGGCCGCAGTCCTGTCGACGACGATGCTCGTCGCAATCGGGGGCTACGCCTCCGCCCAGACCCTCACCGTGGGCACCCGGGCGGGTCCAGAGTCGATCGACCCGCACTTCACCGCCTCCGGCACCCACGCCGAAGCCCTCAAGCATGTGTTCGACACGCTGGTGTGGTCGGGGGACAAGCTGCAGATCGAGCCGCGGCTGGCCGAGAGCTGGAAGGCGATCGACAACACCACCTGGGAGTTCAAGCTTCGCAAGGGCGTGAAGTTCCACGACGGATCGGACTTCACCGCCGCCGACGTGAAGTTCTCGATCGAGCGCATCCCCACGGTCTCCGGCCCGAACCCGACCACAATCTACGTGCGCCGGGTGAAGGAGACAAAGATCATCGACGACCACACCGTCCACATCGTGACGGACGGGCCGGCGCCCACGCTGCCGAACGACTTCATCCGCCTGTTCATCGTCTCCTCGAAGGCCGCGGCGGGCCTGACCAAGGACAACGCCAACGAGGCGTTCAACACCGGCAAGGCGGCGATCGGCACGGGCCCGTACAAGTTCGTGTCCTGGACTCCGAAGGAGCAGCTCGTCCTCGACCGCTTCGACGGCTACTGGGGCGGCGCCCAGCCGTGGGCGAAGGTGATCCGCAAGGAGCTGCCCAACGACGCCGCGCGCGTCGCGCAGCTTCGCGCCGGCCAGGTCGACATGATCGTGCGCGCGCCGGCCGCCGACGTGCCGACGCTGGAGCGAGACGCGGCGCTGAGCATCGTGAAGGGCGACACGGTTTACGTGTTCTACGCCGAGTTCGACATGCGCGAGAAGCCGCCGCAGATCACGGCGAAGGACGGCTCGGCGCTGCCGGCCAACCCGTTCCGCGACCAGCGCGTGCGTGACGCCGTCGACCTCGCCATCGATCGCGTGGCGCTGGCCGAAGTGGCAATGGAAGGCCTCGGCAAGCCGGCCAGCCAGCTCGTGACGCCCGGCATCTTCGGCTACAACGACAAGCTGCAGGTGACGAAGCCGGACGTGAACAAGGCCAAGGAGCTGCTCGCCGCCGCCGGCTACAAGGACGGCTTCAAGGTGACGTTCAGCTTCACCAACGACCGACTGCCGGGCGACCGCGCGGTAGGCACGGCGGTGGCGCAGATGCTCGCGCGCATCGGCATCGAGGTGGTGGCGAACGCCCAGCCGGGCGCGGTCCTCTTCCCGGCCCGCACCCGCGGCGACCTGTCCTTCGTCATGTCGGGCTGGGGCACGCTCACCGGCGAAGCGAACTACACGCTCTCCTCGCTGATGCACTCCAACGCCCCGAACCTGCGCCTCGGCGCGTTCAACTGGCGCGGCTACAACAACCCGGAGATGGACAAGCTGCTCCAGGCGGCCGCCATCGAGATGGACGAAGGCAAGCGCCGCACGCTGCTCGAGGACGCCAACGCCCTGTCGATCAAGGACAAGCCGCTGACGCCTCTCGCCGCGGTGTCGTCGGCCTGGGCGCTGCGCAAGGACAAGGTGAAGATGCTGCGCACGCGCTCCGACGAGGACAGCCTCGCCATGGACGTGGCGCCCGCCAAGTAAGGCGGCAGGCAGGCCCGCCTCTTCCGGACGGCCTCCCTCTTCCCGATCGGGGAGGGGGAAGCCCCGGGAGGGCGGGCGTTGCAGGAGCGGTCCGCCTCCCCCCGGGAAGCGGACCGCGGCCGCGTTTCGACAAGGCGCACGATCCCCGCCCCAGCCAGGAGCCTCGACCGGAGCCCCATGCTCGGTTTCATCATCCAGCGCATCCTGCAGGCGATGCTGGTCATGCTCGCCATGTCCGCGCTCGTGTTCGTCGGCGTCTACGCGATCGGCAACCCGATCGACGTGATCATCTCGCCCGACGCGACGCAGGACATCCGCGCGCTGGCGATCTCCCGTTACGGGCTCGATAAGCCGCTCTACGAGCAGTATTTCATTTTCCTAGGCAACCTCCTGCGCGGGGACCTCGGCCGCTCCTTCGTGTTCGGAATGCCGGTCGTGCAGCTCATCATGAGCCGCCTGCCGGCGACGCTGGAGCTCACGCTGACGGCGGTGATCGGGGCGACGCTGATCGGCGTGCCGCTGGGCATCTATGCCGGCTACAAGCCCCACAGCCTCGCCGCGCGGGTGATCATGACCACGTCGATCCTGGGCTTCTCGGTGCCGACCTTCTGGGTGGGGCTGCTGCTGATCCTCACCTTCGCCGTGGGGCTCGGCTGGCTGCCGGCCGGGGGGCGCGGCGAGACGG
>JAIYAB010000098.1 GCA_027489275.1 Hyphomicrobiales bacterium | reverse complement strand
CATGACGGCGACGCGGTCGCTGATGTGGCGGACCACGTTCAGCCCATGGGCTATGAAGAGGTAGGTGAGCCCGAGTTGTCGCTGCAGATCCTGCAGCAGGTTCATCACCTGCGCCTGGATCGACACGTCGAGCGCCGAGACGGGCTCGTCGCAGACGATCAGGTCCGGCTCGCAGGCGAGCGCCCGGGCGATGCCGATGCGCTGGCGCTGGCCGCCGGAGAATTCGTGCGGATAGCGCTCGGCATAGCCGGGGTCGAGGCCGACCAGCGAGAGGAGCTCGCGCACGCGCTCCTTCACCGCCGCCTCGCCCGTGCGCAGCCCGTGTAGGCGGATCGGCTCGGCCAGCGCCGCGCCGATGCTCATGCGAGGGTTCAGACTGGCGTAGGGGTCCTGGAAGATCATCTGGATGCGTCGGCGCGCGTGCCGCAGCGCCTCCGGCTCCAGAAGGCGCAGGTCCTGCCCGTCGAACAGGACGGATCCGGCGGTGGGCTCGACGAGGCGCAGGATGGCGCGGCCGACAGTTGACTTGCCACAGCCGCTCTCGCCGACGAGGCCGAGCGTGGTGCCGCGCGGGATCGAGAACGAGACGCCGTCCACGGCCTTCACCGTGCCGACGCGGCGCTCGATGATGAAGCCCTTCGTCACCGGGAAGTGCACGGCAAGATCGCGAACGTCGAGAAGAGGCGGGGATGGCGTGTTCGCGCTCACGGGACGGCCTCCGCCGCCGCAGCGGGATCGAACCAGCAGGCCGCCCGGTGACCCGACCCGACCTCCCGCAGCGCGGGGGCGGAGGCGCGGCAGGCCGGCGCCGCGAAGCCGCAGCGCGGGGCGAAGCTGCACGAGCCGTCGCCGGACGAGCCGGCGGGCGGCAGGCCCGGTATCGGCACGAGCCGCGCGTCCTCCGGCCGGTCGAGCCGCGGAACGGATTGCAGCAGGCCCATCGTGTAGGGCATGCGCGGCGCGGCGAAGATGGCGTCGGTGGAGCCCTCCTCGACGATGCGGCCGGCATACATGACGTTGACGCGGTCGGCCATGCCGGCGACGACGCCAAGGTCGTGGGTGATGAGGATCATCGCCATGCCGAGGTCGGCCTGCAGGCCGCGCAGCAGGTCGAGGATCTGCGCCTGGATCGTCACGTCGAGCGCGGTGGTCGGCTCGTCGGCGATCAGCAGGCGGGGCTTGCAGGCGACCGCCATGGCGATCATCACGCGCTGGCGCATGCCGCCGGAAAAGCGGTGGGGATAGTCGTCCAGGCGGCTCTCCGGAGAGGGAATGCCGACCATGGCGAGCAGGTCGACCGCGCGCTTGCGCGCCTCCGCCGGGGAGACGCCCAGATGCACCTCCATCACCTCGGTGAGCTGACGCCCGATGGTCAGCACGGGATTGAGCGAGGTCATCGGGTCCTGGAAGACCATCGCAATGCCGTGCCCGCGCAGCGCGCGCATCTCCTCGGGTGTGGACGCGCGCAGGTCCTTGCCTTCGAACAGGATGCTGCCGCTGGTGATGCGCCCGGGCGGGTCGCGCACGAGACCCATCACCGCGAGCGCCGTGACGGACTTGCCCGAGCCGGATTCGCCGACGATGCCCAGCGTCTCGCCGCGCTCCAGCGAGAACGACACGCCGTCCACGGCGCGCACGCTCCCGCCCTGCGAGGAGAAGGTCACGGCGAGGTCGCGGACGTCGAGAAGCCTGCTCATGCAGCAGCCTCCCCCGCCGGTGCGGCGGCGATGCGGCGGATCGCGTCAGCCAGCGGCGCGCGCGCGATCGGGCCGAACTCGGCCACGAAGCGCCCCGTCGTCGCCTCGGCCCGCACGTCGCTCGCCAGCAGCGCGACGTCGGCGGAGGCCGGGTCGTCAACCCAGCGCGAGGCGATGCCAGCCGCGGCCGCCATGGCAGCGACGTCGCCAAAGGTCCGGCGCTCGCCGACGAGATTGTAGACGGAGTGGGCGAGCGACGGCGCCGCGGCGACGCGCGCGAGGGCGTCTCCCAGATCGTCGCCGTCGAGCCAGTCACGCACCACGGCGGAGCCATGGAGGACGGCGACGCGCCCTCCCCTGCCGGCGCCGACGAGATTCGCCACCGCGCTCTGCCGCCCCCGGTGCGGCGTCGGCCGCTCGAGCCGGCCGAAAACGGTGCCGAGCCGGAAACTCGCGCCCGAGACGCCGGTGAGCTCGCACCAGCGGCGCAGCAGGTCCTCGCCGGCGCGCTTCGACAGGCCGTAGAGGTGGGACGGCCGCGGATCGGCCGTCTCGTCGACCGGGCCGTCGATGCCGACGCCGGGGCCGTAGACGCCGGTCGAGGAGATCGACAGCACCCGCTTCAGGCCGGGCACCCGCCCGGCCGCGTCCAGCACGTTGGCGAGGCCGCCGAGGTTCACGTCGAGGATGCGGATCGGGTTCGACCGCTCCTGCGCGGGCGTCGGCGTGACGGCCGCCGCGTGGACGATCAGCGTAGGCCGGTAGGCGGACATCACCGCCGCCACCGCGTCACGGTCTGTCACGTCGAGCGGCACGACGAGGCACCGCTCCCCGATCGTTCCGAAGAGACCTGCGGCCACGGCATCGGGCGGCGCGACGTCGGCGGCGACGAGCGCCTCACCGGGGAACGCCCGGGCCAGCGCCTCGACGATGTGGCAGCCGACGAAGCCGCCCGCTCCCGTGACCAGCAGCGTCATGCGGCCGATCCCATGAGGTCGGACAGCCCGTTGCGGACCATGTAGTCGGACACGTCGATGCGCTCGCCGGTCTCGTCGCTCTCGATCCCGGCGAAGCAGAGCGCGAGCGTGCGTAGATGGTCCCGGCCGTCGCATGGGGGCGGCGTGCCGTCCTTCATCGCGGCGATGAAGGCATCGAGGAGATGCGCGGTGTCGTCGTAGAACGCCCGCTCGTCGGCGATCGGCACAGGAGTGAGGTTTTCCTCCCCGGTTGCCGCCATGGTGAGATCGGAGAACAGCTCACGCTGAACGATCACGCCCTGCGCGCAGTCCGTGCGCCACTCGAAGCCGGGCGTGTTCCACCCGCCCGACCACGTGCCAAAGTAGTTCACCTCGAGCCCGCCCTCCAGCGTCAGGAGGCAGCTGACATTGGCGGCATGGGCGTACATGGACCAGGGCGGGTTCCACGTCCGGCATGCGATCGCCACCACCTCGCGGCCATAGACGTAGCGGATGAGGTCGAGATGGTGGACGCTCTGCTCCAGCATCATCGGATGGCGCATGGTCAGCGGGTACCGGTTCAGGCCCGGGCGGCGGCCATCGCGGTTGCGCCGGTAGCTGAACTGGCCGAAGCCGGGCGCGCCGCAGGCGTCCCTTGCGACGAGGTCCCGGTAGGCCCGTGTCACCGGCAGGTAGCGGAAGTTCAACCCGACGGTCAGCGGCAGGCCGTGCGCCTCCGCGAGGCGGACGATGGCGGCCGAGTCCTCGAGGGTGGTCGCCAGCGGCTTTTCGGCCAGAAGCGGCAGCCCGGCCGCGAAGATCGCGCGGGACTGCTCCAGGTGGCCGTCCGGCGGGGTGACCAGCAGCGCGGCGTCATAGCCGCCGGCCTGGAGCGCGGCGTCCAGCGACGTGAACCGCCGCGGTCCGGGATGCCGGGCCGCGAAGGCTTCGATCCGGGCGGGATCGAGATCCATCACGCCCGTGATCTCGACGTCGGGCTTGCCCGCGACGATGTCGGCCCACATGCCGCCGCGGTTGCCGAGACCGATCTGCAGGAGACGGAAGGTCATGCGCCATCCTCCATGCGTCGGCGTGACGGGCGCGGAGCCGCGGTCACGCGAAGATCCGGCTCTTCGCCGCGTCCAGCCGCTGCATCGCCTCGCGGATGCGCTCGACGGGCTGCAGCAGACTGAGGCGGACATAGCGGTCGTCCGTGTCGCCGAAGAGCGTCCCCGGGAACACCAGGACGCGGGCCTCGGTGAGCAGCTTCTCGCAGAACTCCGGCGCGGGACGGCCGCTCTTCTCGACATTGGCGTAGACGTAGAACGCTCCGCCGGGATGGCCGTAGCTGAAGCCGATGTCGTCGAGGGCGCCCATCATGTAGGCGCGCCGCTCGGCATAGGCGCGCACCATCGCGTCGACCGGCTCCTGCGGGCCGGTGAGCGCGGCGAGCGCGGCCCACTGGGCCGGCGTGTTGGCGTTGATGGAAAGCGTGTGCCGCGGCTCGACGAGCTTGGCCACGAAGGGCGCGGGGGCGGCAATGTAGCCGACCCGCCACCCGGTCATGGCGTAGGACTTGGAGAAGCCGTTCAGGGTGATGGTGCGCTCCTTCATCCCCGGCAGCGTGCCGATGGAGAGGTGTTCGCTGCCCTCGAAGATGATGCGGGCGTAGATCTCGTCGGAGATGACGATGATGTCGCGGCGCTTGCAGATCTCGGCGATCTCGCGCACCGCCGAGGGCGGCGTGACCGCGCCCGTCGGGTTGTTGGGCGTGATCAGGACGAGCATCTTGGTCTTCGCCGTGATGCGCTTCTCGATCTCGGCGGGAACGAGCGCGAAGTCCGACGCCTCGACGGTGGGTACGTCGACGCAGACGCCACCGCACATCTCCACCGCCGTGTCGTAAGAGGTGAAGCGCGGCGTCGGCATCAGCACCTCGTCGCCCTCGTTCACGAGGGCGAGCATGCACAGCATCACTGCTTCCTGCGTGCCGGCGGTGACGACCACCTCGTCGGCGGCATAGTCGAGGCCGTTTTCGCGGCGCAGGTTGTCGGCGATGGCCTGCCGCAGCTGCGGGAGGCCTGCGGGCAGCGTGTAGTGGTGCTGGTTCTCGTCGATCGCCTTCTTGGCGGCCTCGACGATGTGCTTGGGCGTGTGGAAATCGGGATCGCCGCGGCCCATCGCGATGACGTCGGGCAGCTTCGCCGCCATGGCGAGCATCTTCGAACGGTAGGATTCGTCGTGGGAGCGGATGCGGCGCGAGAGGGCCTGCATCAACCGGGGAGAAGCATCGTTCATCGTCACACCATCCGCCTGCCTTCGAGGAAGGTCATCTTCACCTTCGCGATGTTGTCGAGGTCCGCCAGCACGTCGCCGTCGACGACGATGACGTCGGCGAGCTTGCCCGCCTCCAGCGTACCCGTCTGCTTGTCGAGCTTGTTGACGCCCGCGGCCACCGCGGTGGCGCTGCGGATGGCGTCGTAGGCGTCCTTCTTGACGCCGACCTTGACCATGAACTTCAGCTCCGGCGCGATGACGTCGTGCGCCACGGCGGGGCTGCCGCAGTCCGTGCCGAAGGCGATGGTGACGCCGGCCTTCGCCGCGTTGACGAGACCCTCGTAGCGCTTGGGATCGGCGACCGCCTTCTGACGTTCGGCGATCTTCCATTCCGGAATGTTGAACTTGCGCGCGATCTCCGGCTGGCTCTGCACCACGACCGGGGCGAAGGTGGTGACGATGGGGACGTTCTTCTCCTTCAGGAGCGAGATCGTCTCCTCCGTCATCGAGCCGCCGTGCTCGACCACGTCGATGCCGAACTTCACGACGCGGGCGATGCAGTCGTTGTAGGTCGCGTGCGCCGTGATCGGCAGGCGGTTGCGGTGGCTCTCGTCGATTACCGCCTCCAGCTCGGCATCGGTGAATTCGAGCGTATCGTGGCAGGCCATGATCTTGATGAGATCGGCCCCGCCGCGCACCTGCTCGCGCACCGCGCGGCGCATCTCGTCGGGCCCGCTCGCCTCGCGGCAGCACCAGTAGGTGTGGCCGCCGGTCTGCACGATGGCCTGGCCGCAGACGAGCAGCCGCGGCCCGGGGAAGATGCCCTGCGCCACCGCCTGCTTGGCGAAGAGGTTCGTGCGGTTGACGCCGAGGTCGCGGAAGGTCGTGACGCCGGCCTTCAGGTTGACGAGCATGTTGCTCGCGCACTTGTAGGCGGCGATCTCGGGGCCGTCGTCCATGGACTGGGCGGCGAGGTCGTGGATGCCGTCCCAGGCGAGGTGACCGTGGCTCTGGATGAGGCCGGGCAGGATCGTGCCGCCGGTCTCGATGACCTTCGCCGCGGTCGCGCCGAGGTCGGACACTTTCCCGACCCGCTTGATCGCCTTGCCCTCGATCTCGACGAAGCCGTTCTCGATGACCTCGTCGCCGACGCTGGTGAGGACGCGGCCGATGAGCACGACGTGCTCGGGCTGGATGTCGACCATCGGGCGGATGATCTTCTGGAAACGCCAGGGCGCCTGTTCGGGCATGGTTGCCTCCCTCTGAGTGTCCGGCTTACGCCGAGGCGCGCGGCTTCAGGCCGAGTTCCTCGAGGGCACGCGCGCCGCCGTCGAGGTTGGTCAGGTTCATGCCGGCATAGTTCGGGGAATAGACGATCCCCTCCCCGCCCGCGCGGTACGTCGCGTGCACGCTGCGGTACACGATGTCGGGGGTGCAGGCCGCCTGGTCCTTGCGGACCCGCGGCGCATCGACGCCGATGCCCATGTAGACCTGCGCCTTGCCGGCGCAGCCCTTCACCGCGTCAGCGCACTGGCCGTAGACGTAGGTGTCGGGGTCCATCCCCTTCTGGATGACCTCGGCCCACGGCGCCTCGTCGAGCCCGAGGATGGCGTACATCGCGGGCGTGAAGTCGTTGGCGTCGAAGTCGCGCAGGATGGTCTTGCGGTAGTGCTCCATCTCGTTGGCGAAGATGTAGCCGGACTGGTGCTGGTAGGTGATGGGCTTCACCCAGTCGGAATAGTCGGTCTGCTCCTCCCAGCCCCACTGCGCCTTGCGCACGGGGTTGAAGTGGTTGCGGTTCCAGACGTTGAGGCCGAAGGAGAGCTTGGGGTCGCACCACTTGGTGATGCCGTAGAGCTCGCGGTCGAGATCCTTGGAGCGCTCCAGCCACATCTTTTCCCAGAGCAGGATCTCGGGGTGCTTCAGCAGCGCGCGCATGAACTCCATCAGGGAGTTGTCGGCGAAGCTTTTTCCCGCCCGCAGGCCCTTCACCACGTCCCACACCGCGTGGAAGGCGACCTTGACGCGCTCCACGTCGATGCCGCGCTCGGCGGCGTCGCGGCGGCAGTGGGGGCAGAAGCAGCCCGGCGCCTGGCCCTGAAGCATCCGGTCGAGCGGGCTGTTGCGCTCGTTGCACCACATGATGCCGTCGATCGGATAGGCCCGGCAGTGCTGCTCGACGATGCCGTGCCACCACTTGCGGTAGTGCGGATTGCTGGTGCACGGCTCGCCGGCGACGCGGCCGAGCAGGTCGATCTCCAGGCACTGCGGCATGTTGGGGATGAGCACGGCCGCCGCCGAGCCGTGGCCGGCGTACTTGAACAGGGGCTCCATGAACTCGGGGATGACCTTCATGCCCCGCGCCTTCGCCTTCGGGAGCACGAGGTCGAGGATGTCCTGCCCTCCCATCTCCGGATCGGCGGAGGCGAACTCCTTGATGAAGGTGTCCTTGTAGTATTCAGGCCGCGACTTGATGTAGCTGCCGCCCTGCATGGTGTAGGGGGCCGGCACGCCGTGGTCGGGCCAGCCCTCGAGCTCTGCGGAGATGCGGCGGCCGACCTTGAGGCCGAGCCAGGAGATGGTGCCGATCAGCAGCGTGTTGACGCCGACGCGGTGCTGCAGCGTGTCGAGCACCTGGTCGACGCCCTCGTCGATGAAGCTGATCGGGCTGATCTGCATCCCGATGAAGGGATCCTTGGCGGCTTTCCTGTCAGTCGCGGCTTGGCTCATGGCGGTTCTCTTCGGATGTCAGCCGTCGACGCGCATGCGCGGGTCGAAAGCGGAGCGCAGGCCGTCGCCGACCAGGTTGCAGGCGACGACGACGGTGAGGATGGCGATACCGGGGAAGGTGGAGATCCACCACGCCCGGCGCAGGACCTCGCGGCCCTCTGCCGACATGAGGCCCCACTCCGGGATGGGCGGCTGGGCGCCGAGGCCGAGGAAGGACAGGCCCGAGCCGATCAGGATCGCGTTGCCGACCTGCAGCGTCGACAGCACCACGACGGGCGCATAGGCGTTGGCCAGCACGTGGTGGAGCATGATCCGCCATGTCGGGTTGCCGACAACGCGGGCGGCCTCGACATAGGGCAGCTGCTTGATCGACAGCACGCTGCCGCGCACGAGGCGGGCATATTGCGGGACGGTGGCGACGCCCACTGCGATCATCACGTTCTGGATCGACGGGCCGAGCGCGGCGATCACGACGAGCGCGAGCAGGATCGAAGGGAACGCCAGCATCGCGTCCATGACGCGCGAGATGATGGTGTCCCACCATCCGCCCTTGTAGCCGGCGACGAGGCCAAGAAGGACGCCGGGGATGGCGCACAGCGTGACGCTGATGAAGCCGAGTTGCAGCGAGATCTGCGAGCCGACGAGCACGCGGCTGAACACGTCGCGGCCGAGCAGATCGGTGCCGAACCAGAAGGCGGCCGAGGGCGGGCGTCGGGCCAGTTCAAGCGTCTCGGTGGGGTCGTAGGGCGCGATGCGCGCGCCCAGCAGCGCCACGATGCCCCACGCCAGCAGCACGACGGCGCCGACGACGGCGCCCTTGTTGCGCATGAACCGGCGCACCCATTGGGTGCGCGCGCCCTTGCGGCGCGGCGCGACGTCGGGCGTCGCCTGCACGGCGTCGAGCCCCGCCGTCACGACGTGTACCGGATGCGCGGGTCGAGCCACGCATAGGCGATGTCAACGGCGAGGTTCACCGCGAGGTAGACGGTCGCCAGGAAGAGGATGCAGCCCTGCACGAGCGGGTAGTCCTTCGACAGGATCGCGCTGACGACGAGGCGTCCGACGCCCGGCCGGCTGAACACCGTCTCGGTGACCACCGCGCCGGCCAGCATGCCGCCGAACTGGAGGCCGATCATCGTCACGACGGGGATCAGCGCGTTCTTGAGCCCGTGCCGCCACAGCACGAGCCGCTCGGGCAGGCCCTTGGCGCGGCTGGTGCGGATGTAGTCCTCCGACAGCACCTCGATCATGCTGGAGCGGATCAGGCGCGCGATGAGGCCCGAGGAGACGAGGCCGAGAGTCGCGGCGGGCAGCACGAGGCTGCGCCAGTCGTCCGCGCCGTTTGGCGCGAACCAGCCGAGGATGAAGGAGAAGATG
>JAIYAB010000188.1 GCA_027489275.1 Hyphomicrobiales bacterium | reverse complement strand
GGCAAGAAGCCGCTCTACGTCTGCAAGATCGATGGCCTCCTGCTGTTCGGATCCGAACTGAAGGCGATCATGGTCCACCCGGCCGTCGAACGTCGGATCGACCGGCGCGCCTTGGCCTCCTACCTGCGCTTCGGCCACGTGCCCGGCGCGGCCTGCATCCTGGAGGGCGTCCGCAAGATCGAGCCGGGCACCTTCGAGCGTTTCGATGCCGACGGCTCTGCTCAGACGCATCGCTACTGGGATCTCGCTGCCGTCGCACGCGAGGGCCGCGCATCGCCGCTGGCCGGATCGCGGGACGCTCTCGTCGAGGGCGCGGAGGCCGTCATCGACCGCGCCGTGCGCGAGCGCCTCGTTTCCGACGTCCCCGTCGGGGCCTTCCTCTCGGGCGGCATCGATTCATCGCTCGTCGTCGCGCTGATGCAGCGGCATGCGTCCGGCGGCGCGCGGACGTTCTCCATCGGCTTCGACGATGCCCGCTTCGACGAGGCTCCCTACGCCGCGCAGGTCGCGGCGCATCTCGGCACGCGGCACACGGAACTGAGGGTCATGGCGGCCGATGCTCTGGCGGTCATCCCGCAGTTGCCGGACATGTACGACGAGCCCTTCGCCGATTCGTCCCAGATCCCGACGCACCTCGTCGCGAAGATGGCACGCTCACAAGTCACGGTCGCACTCTCCGGAGACGGTGGAGACGAGATCGCCGGCGGCTACCGTCGCCACGCCCAGATCGCCCACTGGTGGCCGATCATGGCGAAGATCCCGCGCCCCCTGCGGTCCGCCGCAGCCACCATGGCCGACGCCGTACCCGCATCCGCCATCGAGGCCCTGGCCCGCGCCGTCCCCGGCGGCCGGTCGCCCGGCAATCCCGTCGAGAGGCTGCGCAAGGCGGCCGGCATCCTCGCGCAGGCCGATCCGCGCGGCGTCTATCGCGGTCTCGTCTCGCTGTGGGATGACCCCGAAGCGCTGTGCGGGGCCCGCCCCCTGCCCTCCCCCGTTGACGATCCGGCTGCAGGTGAAGGCCTCGGCCTCCTCGGTCTGCTTCGCTACCTCGACATGACGACGTACCTGCCGGACGACATCCTGACCAAGGTCGACCGTGCGACGATGGCCGTCGCGCTCGAGGCCCGATCGCCCCTGCTCGACCACCGCGTCGTCGAGCATTTCTGGCGCCTGCCGGACGAAAGCCTCGTCCAGGGACAGACCGGGAAGGTCATCCTGCGCGACATCCTCGCCCGCCACGTCCCTCCCGACCTGTTCGAGCGGCCGAAGACCGGCTTCGGCATCCCGCTCGGCGACTGGCTGCGCGGCCCCCTACGGGAGTGGGCCGGCTCGCTGATCGCGGACGAACGAGCCGAGGGTGGCAGCATCCTCGATCTGGACGCCGTCGGTCGCGTGATGGACGACCACATGGCTGGCCGCGGCAATCACCAGCACCGCATCTGGGCCATCCTCATGCTTCTCGCCTGGAAGAAAAAGTGGGGCGCGACATGGTCGTGAAGTCGCCCGCCCCCGCAGGCCCCCCCATCCTCCTCTACCTCGTCACCGAGGACTGGTACTTCGTCTCCCACCGTCTGCCGATGGCGCTGGCGGCGCGGGATGCCGGCTTTGCGGTTCACGTCGCCTGCAGGGTCGACGGGCACCGCGGCGTCATCGAACGCCACGGTTTCACGGTCCACGCCCTGCCCTGGTCGCGCAGCACGCGTGGCGCCGGTACGCTGGTGAGCGAAACGGCGGCAATCCGCCGGCTTCTCAGGTCACTGAAGCCCGCCCTCGTCCATCAGGTCGCGCTGAAGCCGGCCGTGCTCGGTTCTGTCGCCTCCACGGGCATGGCGCTTCCCACCGTCAATTCCGTCGCGGGCCTCGGCTGGGGCTTCATCGCGAAGGGCGCGAAGGCGGCCGCCGTCCGCACCGCGCTCGGCGTCGCCCTGCGCCTGCTGTTCAACAGGCGGCACGCCGTGACCGTCGTCCAGAACGCGGACGATCGCGCCGCCCTGGAGGGGCTGGGCGTCAGGCCAGAGCGGCTCGATCTCATCCCCGGCTCCGGCGTCGATACGGGTGCCCTCGTCCCCCTTACGGAGCCGGAGGGCGACTTCACCGTCGGCTTCGCCGGCCGCCTTCTGGAGGACAAGGGCGTCCGGCCGCTCGTGGAGGCGCAGGCGATCCTCGCCCGGCAGGGCCATGCCGTGCGCCTGCTCCTCGCCGGCACGCCCGACACGACCAATCCGGCCAGCATCGGCGAGAATGACCTTGCCGATTGGCGCATACGCCCCGGCGTCACGCTGCTGGGCCACGTCGCCGACATCGCAGGATTGTGGGCTCAGTGCCACGTCGCCGCCCTGCCCTCCCGCCGGGAGGGTCTTCCCAAGGCGCTTCTGGAGGCGGCGGCCTGTGGCCGAGCGCTCGTGGCGACGGACGTCCCGGGCTGCCGCGACGTCACGCGCCCGAACGTCTCTGGCCTTCTTGTTCCCGTGGACGACGCGCCGGCCCTTGCCGCGGCCATCCTGACGTTGAAGTCCGACGCAGACCTTCGCCGTCGCCTCGCGCAGGGCGGTCGGCGGCTCGTGGAGGAGATCTTCTCCGCTGACGCAATCGGCGTAGAGACCGCTGCGCTCTACCGCCGCTTGGCCTCTTGGCCATAAGTCACCGTTGGTCGAAAGGCTGCGGGATTGCAGGTCGGCTTGCCAGCGTCTAAGGGACGTTCCGCATGAGCAGGAGCACGTCATGAACCACGGACGCCGCATTGCAGTCATCGGCCTCGGTTACGTCGGCCTCCCGGTCGCCGTCGCCTTTGCAGAGGGTGGCTCGTCCGTCATCGGTTTCGACATCGACAAAGGCCGCATCGGCGAGCTGCGCGACGGGCATGACCGCACGCGCGAAGTCGAGGCGGCGCGCCTGAAGGCGGGCGGGCTCGTCTTCACGGCGGACCAGGCCGTGCTGAAGGAGGCCGACTTCTTCATCGTCACGGTGCCGACGCCCATCGACGCCGCCCGACGTCCCGATCTCGGCGCGGTCCTCAAGGCGTCCGAGACGGTCGGCCGCGCGCTGAAGAAGGGCGACATCGTCGTCTACGAATCGACCGTCTACCCCGGCGCGACCGAGGACGATTGCGTCCCCGTGCTGGAGCGCGTCTCGGGCCTGCGCTGCGGGTCGGACTTTACGGTCGGCTACTCGCCCGAGCGCATCAATCCGGGCGACCTGCAGCACCGCTTCGAGACCATCCTCAAGGTCGTCTCGGGCCAGGATGCCGCGACGCTGGAGACGGTCGCCGCCGTCTACGGCTCCGTCGTCAAGGCCGGCATCCACAAGGCGCCCTCCATCAAGGTCGCCGAGGCCGCCAAGGTCATCGAGAACACGCAGCGCGATCTCAACATCGCCTTCATGAACGAGCTGTCGATCATCTTCCACAAGCTCGGCATCGACACCGGCGACGTGCTGGCCGCGGCCCGGACGAAGTGGAACTTCCTCCCCTTCACGCCGGGTCTCGTCGGCGGACACTGCATCGGCGTCGATCCCTACTACCTCACCCACCGGGCGGAGATGGCGGGCTATCACCCGGAGATCATCCTCGCCGGGCGCCGCGTCAACGACGGCGTGGGTCCTCTCATCGCGCGCGAATGCGTCCGCCTTCTGCTGGCGTCCGGACGCGCACAGCCACGCGTGACCGTGCTGGGCCTCACCTTCAAGGAGAATGTCCCGGATACGCGCAACTCCAAGGTGATCGACATCATCACGGAGCTGCAGGCCTTCGGCGTCTCGGTGTCCGTGCACGATCCCCTCGCCGATCCCGCCGAGGCGCGCCACGAATACGGCGTCGAGCTGACGCCGCGCGAGGCGCTGGAGCCGGCCGACGCCGTCGTCCTCGCCGTGTCGCATGCCGACTACATGACGAACGGATGGGGCCTCGTCGGCAGCCTGCTGAAGGGCGGCTCCGGCGTGGTCATGGACGTCAAGGGCGTGCTGGACCGGGCAAAGACGCCGGCCGATATCACCCTCTGGCGTCTTTGAGCCCAGCGGCGACCTTGAGCAGCACCGGCAGCATGGCGAGGCTGGACAGCCACCACGCCTGCCAGGCCCCGTAACCGACGGCCGCCACCAGCAGCGCCGCAACGATCGCGGCGGCGGCCGCCGGCGTCACGGACGCGTCGAGGCGGCCGGCGGCGCGGATGATGCGACCGAGCGCGACAGCGACGAGGAAGGCGCCCATCAGCCCCAGTTCCACCCACACCTGCAGCGCCATGTTGTGGGGGTGGCTGTCGCGGATGCCGCTCCGCAACTCCTCTGGGAAGCGTTCGAGCAGGGGGCCGAAGCCGATTTCCCCCGAACTGTCGAAGCCGAAGCCGGCCATGGGCTCCATTGCCGTCGCGGCGGCGAAGCTGCGCCAAATCACGAGGCGTTCCCGTGCATGCCCACCCTGCAGCGCGTCCAGCGCGTGTTCGGGGAGGATCGCATCGACGAATGTCGGCAGAAGCGGCTGGGAGAGCACGAACACCGTCAGGCCCACGGCCAGCACGCCGAAGAGCCAGGCCTTACGCCACTGGAACAGGGCGAAGGCGAGCGCGCCCGCCACCAGCGCCACCTTCGCCGTCTCGCTCTCGCTGAGGAAGACGGCAGCCGCCACCAGAACGGCCAGTCCCAGCGCCGCCATCCGACCGAGCGCGGCGGCTGCGATCAACAGGATCGGCCACAGCCACAGCACCATCGTCACGGCGGACTGGTTCATCTTGCTGGGGTTCAGGTTCGCCCCGGTTAGGCGATGCAGCACGAGGTCCGTCCGCAGTTCGACCAGCAGGAGAAGCGCCGCTGCGGCGAGTCCTCCCGCCAGCGCCAGCGCCAGGCGCCTTCCCGGGGCCGGCGGATCGGCGCAGGCGAGCATGACGCCGAGCGCCACGGGCAGCGCGGCATGGCCGAACAGCACCTCGAACCCGTCTCCCGGGCGCGCCATCCGCTCCAGCGACATGGCGGCGACGACGACGAAGAGCGCCAGCGAAATCACCAGCACCATGTCCCGCGGCCGCCGCAGCGCCCGCGACGCGCCCCAGCCGACGACCAGACAGGCAGCAGCGAGGCCGAGCAGCAGCGGCAGCGAGCGGTAGGTCATCACCGCCATGGGCAAAGCCAGCGCCAGCAGCGCATAGCCCGCGCCGATCGCCTTCGACGCCCAAGGCAGGCCCGGCCCCTCCTGCACCATCGCGCGGATCGTCCCCGTGTGTCGGATCAGCGCGCAAGGCGCGCGACAGCCGGCTGCTGCCTAGCCGGTCCCGCCGCCGCCTTCAAGCCGGACGCCGCGCGGCGGGCTCGGCACCGAGGTAGCGCGATGGACCGGAGCGCGGCGCGGTGCAGGGTCTGTTCAGCCGACGCGGCTTCATCGCACCTTGCGGTACAGCCAGTCGAAGCCGTTGTGGTCGATGCCGATGCCGACCTTCATGTAGCCCGACTGCAGAAAATGAACGACGACGTCGTCCTGCTGCGCTCCGAGGTGGAGGTGCTCGAAGGATATGAAGTTGGCGTTCAGCGTGGACAGGTCCGTATCCAGCAAGACCTCTGCATCGATCCCCTCGATATCCAGGCACAAGAGCTCGATCTCACGCGCTCCGACGATCTGCTGGAGGAACGCGTTCAGGTCGATGGTCGAAATCGAGACGACCTCGAGATCACCTATCGACAGATGCGGGTAATGCTTCAAAACGTGGGAAGGGTCGATGGAGGCCACTTGGTAGTGCGGCCCATCCTCCCTGGCGAAGAAGAAGTTGAGGCTCTTGCCCGAAAACGCCTTCGGTACGATCCCCGTCCTGAAGATTGAGGCCTGTGGATAGTCCTTCCAGCATTCGGTCAAAGCGGGAATGTTGAACGGGTTCGGCTCAACCAGGACGATCCGCTCGACCTCGGCCGGCGGGAGAGCCTTCACGAACTCGCAGAACCCGTCCCTGAACTGCGCCCGCGCATCCCTGTCGCCCGCCCCTGCGCCAATCTGGACGTAGATCTTTCCGGCCGCGCCAGCCTTCCCCACAGGATGTGTCATGCCTTGGCAGCCTCCGGCGTCGCGGATCGGTCCTTCGCTCGGAAAGGGAAGAGGACGAATCGGGCTAAATCCGAGCCGGACCCCGACAGCTTATTCACTGGCGATATTGATACAATCCAAGGTGGCAAAGCTGCGCGAGGCCGCACTTCGCAGGTGATCGGTCTCTGCCCCTGACCTAGCCTGACGACCTTACGGTACCTAGCCTCTCGCGTCATCACGAGGTCCCGCCATGACCGCCGTCCGCACCGACCTCCCCTTCCGCCTCGCCCTCGTCGCGGAGCCGGAAGCAGCCTGCGCCGGGCGCCTCCGGCAGTCAGGCTTCTGCGACGACATCGCCCGCGAAATAGCCGTCTATCTCGCGCAGGCGACGGATCTGCCCGGCATCGCCGACGATCTGGCCCGCGACCTCGCACGCCATGGCATCACCCTCGACATCGCAACGCCCGACGAGATGCCCGGCCGCCTCCCCGCCTGGACGGCGGAGCCCACCATCGTCTGGGCCATGACGGACGGCCTCGCCTACTTCCGCGGCAGCACCGTCGCCGCGCTCGCCCGCCTCGCCGGACTGCCCGTCTACGGCTGCGGCGCGCAGGCGCAGCACCTGTGCCAGGACAAGTTCGCGAGCGGCATGCTCGCCCGCTCGGCAGGGCTGAGGACGCCGGCGACGGCGCTCTACGAGGGCGACGACTTCATCGCCGGCGACGACATGTCGGCCCTTTCGGGACCCTTCTTCGTGAAGCCGAACCGCCTCGGCGCCAAGACCGGCGTCTTCGCCGACAGTCTGGCCGACGGCCTGCCGGCGGCGCTGGCGCTCTGCCGGCGCATCGAGGAGCGCTATTGCGACCGGGCCGTGGTGCAGGCTTATATTCCCGGCTCGGACGTGAGGGTCAGCGCCATGGATCTCGGCGGCCCACTCGCGCCTCAACTCGGAATTGCGCGAATGATGAAAGACCCGCGCAGCGAGACGGGCGGAGCCTTTCTCACGATGCGGGACAACGAGACCCTCTCCGGAAGCCGGGATCTGGTGGGCGGCGTGGGCGGTTTCGGCGCGCAACGCGCCATGGCCTTTGCGCCGGCGATGGCCGACATGCGGGCGGAGGCTGCGCGGGGCGAGCGCGAGGGTGCGCCGCGCACCGTGCGCGAGATCGAGACGATGACCGATCGCCTCGCCCGCCTGCTCGGCCTGCGCGACTATTTCAGCCTCGATATTCGGCTCGGCGACGATGGAACGCCTTGGTTCCTCGAGTTCGAGACCTGCCCCGCCATCACGATCTACGACTTCCAGACCTACCTCTCCACTATCCACCGCCGCGGGCTGGGCGACGCTCTCGCCGCCTCGTTGAAGCGGGTACCGGAGCGAAAAGCGGAGCTGTGAGAATCGGTTGCGGTTGGTTTCTCAATATCCGAATCAACCAGGTGGCGCCGCATTGAACCATTTCGCGGCGCCGCTGAAACGTGCTGCGTTTTCAATGTCTTGGCACTCTCGCCTCCCAGGCCGATTCACGTCACCTTTCCCGCGCAAGGGTCCGGTGCCACACAGGTGAGATGACGATGATCGTGTCGAAGCGCAGTGCGCCAACCAGGCCCCCCCGCCGGACCGCCGGCCCAATCCTCG
>JAIYAB010000450.1 GCA_027489275.1 Hyphomicrobiales bacterium | reverse complement strand
CGTCAGCACGGACCCGGCATCGAACCTTGACGAGATGCTCGGCCTCGCTCTTTCGGATCACCCGACCGATGTGCCGGGCGTACCCCGCCTGTCGGCCATGAACATCGATCCCGAGGCGGCTGCAGAGAGCTACCGCGCGCGCGTGCTCGATCAGCTGGCGCCGCAAGCGCCTGAGGAGGAGCGCGCTACCGTGCGCGAGCAGCTCTCCGGAGCCTGCACGACGGAAATCGCCGCCTTCGACGAGTTCGTCGGGCTGCTCGCCGGCGACGTTACCGACGTCGACCACATCGTCTTCGACACGGCCCCGACCGGCCACACGCTTCGGCTTCTCAGCCTGCCGAAGGCCTGGACCGGCTTTCTTGAAGGTAATGACCGCGGCGCTTCCTGTCTGGGGCCCCATTCCGGCTTGAAAATGCGAGAGGCACGCTTTCGCGCGGGGCTGGCCGCGCTCGCCGACCCCGCCCGCACCACGCTGGTCCTCGTCACCCGGGCCGATCGAGGCGCTTTGCGTGAGGCGGCCAGGACCTCAGCCGAGTTGGGGGGCCTTGGTCTCACGAACCAGCACCTCGCGGTCAACGGGCGCTTCCACGCCAGGGAGCCGGACGACCTCGTGGCGGTCGCGCTGCAGCGGGATCAGGATTCCGCCCTTGCAGAGTTTCCTGCCGCCCTGGCCGCGCTGCCCCGCGACGAGATCCCGCTGCGCGGTTTCGACATGGTCGGCCTGACAGCGCTGAGGGCGTTGCTCTCTACCGAGGATCCGGAACTTCATGGGCCCGACACGGGTCAATCCGAAGCCATCTCCCTGCCGGGCCTTGCGCGCTTGGTTGAGGATCTTGCGGGCGCCGGCAAGGGGCTCGTCATGGTCATGGGAAAGGGCGGGGTCGGCAAGACGACGATCGCCGCCGCCCTGGCGGTCGGGCTTGCACGGCGCGGCCATGACGTGCACCTGTCGACCACCGACCCGGCGGCGCATGTCGCCTTCGTGGTCGACGGCAGTATGCCGGGCCTCACGGTGGACCGCATCGACCCCGCTGTGGAAACGCGGCGCTATATCGACAAGATCATGTCGACCCGTGGTCGCGACCTCGATGAGCAGGGCAAGGCGCTCCTGCGCGAGGACCTGGCCTCCCCCTGCACGGAAGAAGTGGCCGTCTTCCATGCCTTCTCGCGCATCGTGGCGGAAGCCCGGAGCGCCTTCGTCGTTCTGGATACGGCTCCGACGGGGCACACCCTGCTGCTCATGGACGCCACCGGCGCCTATCACCGGCAGATGACCCATGACCTCGACCCGAATGCGTCCGGGCGCATCGTGACGCCGCTGATGCGGCTACAGGACCCCGGCTACACGAGGGTCATCCTGGTGACCCTGCCGGAGACAACCCCGGTCTCAGAAGCGGCCGCGCTCCAGAACGACCTTCGACGAGCCCAGATCGAGCCCTATGCCTGGGTGATCAATCGTAGTCTCGCAGCCTCCAAAGTCCGCGATCCCGTGCTGTTCGCGAGGCTGGAGCGTGAAAAGGTCCAGATCGCGAGGGTCGTGAACGGGGTTGCGCGCCGAGCCTTCATCGTGCCGTGGCAGGCGACTCCGCCGGTGGGCGTCACCAGGATGATCGAGCTCGGCGAGAGTGAGTAAACAGCACCAACCGGGCCTTGCGAAGTCCTGCGCCCATCATTCGCGAGGCCTGCTCTCACCGTGCGCGGCGGTCTGGCTGGTCATACTTGCGAAGTGACCGCAAGTTCGCAGCCTGTGGGAGCAGCTGTGGGACCCGATACTCATAGACCACGAAGTAGTTGGGATGACGAAGGAACTTTCAATAGGCTGGAGCCGCAAGAGGATCCGCAAGCCGGTTAATCACGGCCTCGGACAGAACGCGCCGGCGGCGCTGAAACGGCCGAAGCGAGCGCTGCCTTTCGCATGGATACGAGTTACCTCCCCCGCCTGCACACGTGAACGCGCTGTGGCAAACCGGGATCGATATCAGCAGCCACCAACGAAGCTCTTGCACGCACTGCCCGATTTATCTGAACTGAGGAATGACTATCGAATCAATCACGTTGAATTTGCCGAATTGCGAAACGCCAGACGTTGTATGCCAGCGCAATATTTTTTCTAGCCGGTCCGCTCAGAATTCGAACAAACTGTACAGGATCAACGAGCGCAGTTCATTTTCTATTTTGATTCTCTGCTCCTATTGCGGTGGGTGGGCAGGACAAGGCCTACAGGATCGGTAGCCACATGGCCGGTCCGGCCGTCGGCGAGATCGGCTTTCTTTAGGGACGACGTCGCACGGCCTCCATCGTCGCCGACGGACCCTTGCAGTGCTTCGGTCTCTCGAAGGCGGGCTTCGATGAACTCAGCCGTGAGGATCCGACGCTGGCGACGCTGTTCCTGAAAAACGTCGCCGGCATCCTGGCCGAGCGCCTCAACGTCACCACGGACCCGATCCGCGCCTTCGAGGCGTCTTGAGAGCGAGCAACGGCCGAACCTGAAGGGAGTGCGTCCGCGGCCATAGCCCCGCCGGTCCATCGGATGACAATGCGTGACCGCAGCCTCAGGATGGCGGTGTGCTCGACATCGCCAGGAGAACCCCGTGAAGTCCATGCTCCCCCTCTCGGAACGCGACCGCCGAATGTCATCGCTGCGAATGGCGGCCGCCGAAGCACGACTGGATGGGCTGCTGTTTGCGGGGAAAGGGCACTACTGGACCGGGCGTGGCGCCATCCGTTACCTGACCGATTTCCATCTCTGGGCGCACGATGCGCTGCTGCTCCTGCCCGTCGAGAGTGCACCGGTCATGACCGTCAACAGCTACGGGGTAGCGCAGCGCGTGGCCGAGCGGGGCTGGCTGGAGGACGCACGCGGCGACTATCGGCTCGTTCGCGGCATCGCCGATGCCATCCGCGAGAAGGGTCTGACGGGCGCGCGCATCGGCATCGTAGGCCATCAGTGGATCCTCCCGGCGGGTGCGTGCGACGATCTTGCAGCGATGCTGCCCCATGTCACATTCGTGCCAAGCGACCACGTCTTCGACGCGGTTCGCACCGTCAAGAGCCCGCTTGAGATCGAACAGTGCCGCCAGCTCTGGCCGGTGATGCGGGCGTCCATGGCGCGTTTTCGGGACGCGCTGTCGCCCGGCATCACACAGCGGGAGGCCGTTGCGGCAGCGGTCGCAACAGCGACGGCGATGGGCGCTCGCGAGGTGCTCGCCTTTATCGGCGAAAGGCCCGACGAATACGACCCGCCGGAAAACGTCGCGATGCGATGCGACGATGTCGTCAGGCTCCACCTGGAGATCTGTGGCGAAAGCGGCCACTGGTGCGAACGCACGATGACCTTCGCCTATCGCGACCCGACGCCGGCCGAGGCGGCTTTGCTGCACGCCGAGGTCGTAGCCTACGAAGCGGTCCGCCGGGCTGCGGTGCCGGGCCGGACGCTGGCCGAGATTTCGGCCGTCTTCGTCGACGCGATGGCGGACCAAGGCTTTTCGGCCTCCGGCAGTTCGGCCCACTTCGACTTCCATGGACAGGGCCTCGATGCCATCGAGCATCCATGGTTCAGCTCGTATGGTCCCGCCGGAACGTTCGGCGATGCCGTCCTTCGCGAAGGGCAGGTGTTCTCTTATCATCCGCGCCGCCCTTATGTCGGGATCGTCGGGTGGCTTCCCGACATTCACGACGACATCCTGATCGAAAGCACCGGCGCGATTCGCCTGAGCGGAGACTGGGCCTTCGATTGGCAGAGGATGCCATGAGGAACGCCGCGCACGTTGCCGACTGTCCCGCGCGGCCCGGTCCGCCACGCTGATAACCGCCCGCATTCCTGCACATTCAGGCCGCCCGATCGTGACGAGCGGCAGCACGATCGCCGGCGCTGTGGCGTGGCTTGCGGACCCGCGTCTGCGCCTCGATAGTCCAGCGATCAGGCACGTCCGGTGCTCGATGGTCGCCGCAAGGGAGGATCGACCAATGCTCGACGGTTCGGCGGACGCTGCCGCTTCTGCGGTTGATGAGGCCCGGCTCTGGGCGCGCCACATGGAGATGGCCGCGATCGGCGCAACGGCGGCGGGCGGCGTCGACCGCCAGACGCTTACCCCCGGGGATGCGAGCGCGCGAGCGCTTCTGGCGAGTTGGGCGCAAGCGCGCGGCTATGCCGTTTCCTCGGACGTGATCGGCAACCTGTTCGTGCGGCGCCCAGGCATCGAGACTGCGGCGCGGCCCATTCTGACCGGTTCACACATGGACACGCAGCCGACCGGCGGACGGTTCGACGGAATCTACGGCGTGCTTGCCGGGTTAGAGGTTCTGGAGGCGCTGGATGATGCCGGTCTCACGACGCGCCGCCCGATCGAGGTCGTCTCCTGGACCAACGAGGAAGGCAACCGTTTCCAGCCCGGCGCGCTCGGCTCGGCGGTCTTCGCAGGCGTCTTCCCACTGGCCGAGATGCAGGCCGTTCGCGATGCCGACGGCATCAGCGTCGCCGAGGCCGTCGCGGATACGCTGCGCCGGGCGCCGGCCGCGGATCGCGGGCAGCCCGGCTTCCCGATCGACGGCTATGTCGAGGCCCACATCGAGCAAGGTCCGAGGCTCGAGGCGGCCGGACGGACGATCGGTGTTGTGACCGGCATCCAGGGCCATCGGCGCTATTCGGTCGAGATCCTCGGCGAAGCGGCGCATTCGGCGGCCACGCCGCGCAGCGCGCGCAAGGACGCGCTGATTACGGCCTGCAACATCGTGTCCGATCTTGCCCAGGCGCTGGCCGACGAGGCCGACACGATCCGGTTGACGATCGGCCGCTTCCGCGTGGAGCCCGATGCGCCCGGCGTCGTGCCGTCACGGGTCTGGTTCACCGTGAACCTGAACCATCCAGAGGAAGCGGTGCTGGTGGAATGCGTGAACCGCCTGCAGGCGGTCGTGGCCGCGCGCAAGGGGCCATGCAACGCGGTCGTGACGCACATGACCGGCCGCGCGCCGGTCGCCTTCGCTCCCGCGGTCATGGACCGCATCCGTCGCCACGCGAGTGCTCTGGGGCTGTCGTCGATGGATATGCTGTCTCATGCCGGTCACGACGCGATGCACATCGCGCGACTGTGTCCGAGCGGGATGATCTTCGTCCCCTGCGCGCAGGGCATCAGCCACCATCCCGCGGAGAGCGCGACGCCTGCCGATCTCGCGGCGGGCGCACGGGTCCTTGCTGCGACGCTCGTGGAAATGGCAGACGCGCCCTGATCCAGGTTCGCAACCGGGCGACTTGCAGCCGGAGGACATGGCCGTCCGGAACTTGCCGCTCCGGCAAAGCTGAACGGCGGTGGAACAGAAGCCATTCCCGACGGGAATATATTCATACCTCCCGCTCGACGCCTATCCGGGGTCGGTCCGCAACGGCGTGACGACAAGTACGGTCAGTTCCCGCAAGCGTGGCGCTTGTCGGCGATTGAGCCGTGCCCGCTAGCGGCCCCGCTCGTGCGCAGGGCCGGACGGGACGCGCCCGGCAGCCACCGGCGAAGGTCCAGAGGGCCGCTCTCCATTCACGCGAAAATCGGGGGTACTCCGAGCTTCGCGTGTATCGCATTCACGCTCTGGGGGTGAATGCCGAGAGCCTTGCTGAGCGAAGCCAGATACTGGGCTTCTGTCTGGTTATCGAGGTCGATGCCGAGTACCGACACTGTGTAGACTTGCTGCTCGAGGCCCTTGGGAACCTGCCGAACCAGACCGGCGACATCGACCGGAGCGGCAAGCTCGCGGTTCACGAAGGCCATGTCGTTCGGCGAGGCGTCGCCCAAGGCCTCCATGATCTTCTGCTGCTCGGCGTCGTCGAGTTCGCCGTCGCATTTGGCGGCTTGCAGCATGGCCTTGAGCATCAGGCCGGCGACGGCCTCCTGCTGCGGCGCGGGCGCGATCCTGGGCTCGCGACCCGTGCGCAGCGACTGGTTCAGCAACTCGCCGAAGCCGCCGCTGTCACCGGCCTGCGGCGTGGAGCCGCGACCCGCCGCGCCCCCCGCCGCAGCGCCGCCGAGCGACGATGCCAGGCTGCCGATGATGGCATCGAGGCCAGACGCTCCCCCGGCGGGGGATCCGGCACGCCCCGAGTTTCCGCCGCCACCCCCGGCCAGTTGCTCGAGGAGCCCTCCGAGGCCCCCCTGTAGTCCGGACGAACCCGCGCCGCCTCCCCCGAGAAGGGAGCCGAGCATGTCCTGCAGGCTCGGCTGCCCGCCGGCCGAGGCTTGCGCGGGCGAAGATTGCGCCGCCGCACCCGGGCGAGGACTGCCGCCGCCCAGAACCGAGTCGACCATGTCTCCGAGGGACGGTTGCCCGGCTTGTCCGGGGGCGCTCCGCTGTGGGCGGCTGAACTGGTCCCCGTTGGGCGTCCCGCCCAGGATCGAGCCCAGAAGATCGTCGTTGCCGGTTGACGGATTTACTCGGCCGGTTGCCGCCGGCCCACTGTTTCTCTGGGACAGGACGTAGCCGGCGCCCTTCGCTACTGCGACCCCGAGGGCGACCTTCGCGAGTGTTCCGACAAGGCTCATGACATCCCCTCCTGCTGGACTTTCACCGGACATCCCAATTGACTGAAGCCAGATTGGCGCGCCGATACCGCGTTAGCAAGGCGCGGGTGGCACAATTGGATTTAGGCAACTAGCGAGCGAGGTGTCACGTTGTTCCGGCTGACCCGGCGCGCGGCCTCTCTCATGGACACGCCGGGCGGTCCGAGGTGCTGCTCGATTGTTCATGCTACTGATCGTTACGTGAAGCAGGAGAACGACCATGGCGCAGGACGGCCTCGAGCTTCGCACCCTGATCGCGCAGGATGGCCAACTTCGGATCAGCCTCGAGCCGGTGATGATCGGCGATCCAGGACCGGGCGAAATCGTGGTCCGGGTGGAAGCGGCACCCATCAATCCCTCCGACCTGGCACTGCTTCTGGGCCCGGCCGATCCGTCGACGTTGGCCGCAGCCGGATCGCCCGAGCGGCCGGCGCTGCTGGCGCAGGTTGCGCCGTCCTACCTCGGCGCAGTCCGCGGACGCATCGGCCAGCCCATGCCCGCCGGAAACGAGGGTGCCGGAACCGTGGTCGTGGCTGCCCCCGATGTCTCTCACCTCCTCGGCCGCAAGGTCGGGATGTGGGGCGGGGGAATGTACGCGACGCTGCGCAAGATCGCTGCGCGCGACTGCATCGTGCTCCCGGACGGGATCGACTCTCATGAAGGAGCATCCCTGTTCGTCAACCCGCTCACGGCTCTCGGCTTCGTCGAAACGATGCGAATGGAGGGACACACGGCCATCGTGCACACCGCTGCGGCGTCCAACCTCGGGCAGATGCTGGTGCGGATCTGCAAGGCCGACGGCATCCCGCTGGTCAATGTGGTGCGCAACCAGGCGCAGGTGGACCTGTTGCGCGCCATTGGCGCCGAACACGTCGTCGACAGCAGCAAGCCGGACTTCGACTCGCGGCTCGACGAGGCCCTCTCGGCCACCGGCGCGACGGTTGGCTTCGATGCCGTAGGAGGTGGCGAGTTGGCGAGCCGCATCCTGAACGCCATGGAGGCGGTCGCCGTGCGGGCCATGCCGTCCTACAATCGCTACGGATCGACCGTGCCCAAGCAGGTCTACATTTACGGCCTGCTGGACACGGGCCCGGTCGTCCTGCGTCGCGGCTTCGGCTTCGCCTGGAATGTCGGCGGCTGGCTGCTGCCCAACTTCCTCCAAAAGGCAGGGCGGGACGTCGCAGCACGCATGCGCCAGCGGGTCGTCGATGAGATCCGCACCACTTTCGCCAGCCACTACACCCGCACCGTGGGTCTTGCCGACATGCTGAACCCCGAAGTCATGGCTGCGGCGCAGAGGAAGAGCACCGGCGAGAAGATCCTGGTCGATCCGCGCCTGTGAGGTTCACCTGTCTTTGATCTCTCTCGGTTCGTCCTGGTGAGATACCCGCCGCGGTGCGGACCTTCCGAAGGTCTGTTGAGGGTCAGAACCAGCACTGAAAAGCCCGCAATCTGACCGGCCACAAAGTCCCGAAGGCCAAAATCTCTCCGACCCAAATTCCACTGGGCCAGTTCAGGGCCGAGAAATCGGGCGAGTTCGCCGCCCACGCCGCCCATCGAAGAATTGGACGCAAGGCCGGCTCCAGGGCGCTGGTGATCTTGTCACGACGACCACGTCGATTCCACGAGCCAGGCGCTGCATGTCCTCACCGGCAGAATGGCGCCCATGGCGGAGGCGACACGGACGCGGGAACGGCCGCGGGTGGTGCAGCGGCCAGCAGGCGTCAGGCGGTCGTCAGGTGCGTTTGCGGGCTAGTACGGAACGAGGTCGGCTTACACCGCGGCCGGTTACCCGGATCCGCTGGTTGCGGGGACCCGATACCACCGAGATTTGACCCAGCAGTGTCTGGTCTGATCTTGAGCGTTGGTGGCTGCTCGGACGCCGCATTCTCGGACAGATAAGGGGTGCCGGCTACCGGACGATGCGCCGGCCGCGCGGTGGTCGACTACCCTCACCTCACGTCCCGCACCCTCTCCAACTCCTCTACGATCGCGTCCGGCACGTCGATCGTCCCGCGCGCCATGATCTGCGCCCGCGTGCGGGCGGAGCGGTCGAAGGGCATGCGGACGGGCGAGGCGGGGTCGAGGGGGCGGGCGGCGCGGACGGCTTCGGCGTAGGCGGAGACGCGGGCGGCGTAGTCGGCCGGGTCGGCGAACAGGTCGGGCCGCATCGCCATGAAGAAGAAGCCGCAGTCGCGGTAGTCGGCCGGCATCGCGCCGCCGCCCGCCAGCATGCCCATGAGCTGCACGGCGATGGCGAGCCCGCTGCCCTTGTGCCCGCCCCAAACCCGCAGCGCTCCCGCCAACGCCGCGGCAGGGTCGGTCGTCGGCTCGCCGGCCGGGTCGAAGGCGACGTCGTCGGGAATGGCCCGGCCCGTTCGGCCGGCCAGCACCACCTCGGCGATGGGAACCACCGAGGTGGCGATGTCGAGGATGATGGGCTGGTCGGCTGACGGAAAGGCGAAGCCTATGGGATTGGTGCCGAAGCGCCCCTCCCGGCCGCCATGCGGCGCGACGCGCGGGGCCGAGCTGCCCATGGCCATCGCGACGACGCCCTCCTTCGCCGCGATCTCGAGATAGTGGGCGTACATGCCGGTGTACCAGGTGTCGTACGCGCCGATCAGCCCGACGCCGGACGTCTTCGCCTTGGCGATGCCCAGCATCACCGCCTGGTGGGCGACGAGGTAGCCGTTCTGGTCCTGCCCGTCGATCAGAGCCGAGATCGGCGTCTCCCGCCGGACCACCGTGGGCCGGCGCGGCGACAGGCGCGTGCGGTCGATCAGCGACAGCGCCCGCGACAGCCCGCCGAAGGAGACGCCGCGCAGTTCGCAGCCCATCACGTGGTCGGCGATGATACGCGCCTCGGCCGCGTCATAGCCTGACCGCATCATCGCCGCATGGACGAGTGCGTCGGCCTGCGCGATCGGGATCAGCATGGCACGGTCCTCTCCCGTTCAGAGCGTGCGGATCGGCGTCCCGGCGAGCCAGGCCTCGATGTCCTCCACCGCGCCGCTGTAGAACTTCGCGTAGGTGTTGGCCGTGACGTAGCCCACATGCGGCGTGGCGATGAGGTTCGGCAGGCTCCTGAAGGGGTGGTCCGCCGGGAGCGGTTCGCGGTCGAATACGTCGACCGCGGCGATACCCGGCCGGCCGGCCCCAAGCCCGGCGATCAGTGCCGCCTCGTCAACGATGGGGCCGCGCGAGGTGTTCACCAGAACGGCGCCGGGCTTCATCAGCCCCAGCTCCCGCGCCCCCAGCAGCCCGCGCGTCTGCGGCGTCAGCGTGACATGGATCGACACGGCGTCGCTCCCGGCAAGCAGCCCGTCAAGATCGGGGGCGAAGGTCGCCCCGGCCGCCGCGGAGCGCTCGGGCGTGTTGTTACGGCTCCAGGCCAGCACCTCCATGTCGAAGGCCCTGCCGAAGCGCGCCACCCGGCTGCCGAGCGTACCGAGCCCGATCACGCCGAGCGTCAGGCCGCGCAGGTCGCGCCCGACACGGGGCTGCCACGGGCCGCCTGCGCGGAACGTCGCCACCTCGTCGGGGATGTGACGCATCGCTGCCAAAAGCAGGCCCCAGGCGAGTTCGGCCGTCGAGCCCGCGAAGCCCTCCGTGCCGCAAACGACCACGCCCTGCCGGGCGGCGGCCGCCGTGTCGATGGAGGCGTTGCGCATGCCCGTGGTTATCAGCAGCTTCAGGTTCGGCAGGAGCGCCAGCAGCGCCGCGTCGAACGACGTGCGCTCGCGCATCGCGACGATGATGTCATGAGGCCGTAGCGCCTCGACAAGCGCTTCCGTCTCGCCCATGTGCTCGCGGAACACGTCGAAGCGGACGCGGTCGCCGAGGCGGCCGAAATCCGCCCGCGTCAGCGCCGTTGCCTGATAGTCGTCGAGGATCGCGCAGCGAAGCATTCCCGTCATCCTTCGTTGCCGTCCCCGGCGCCCCGGATTGCGTAGAACTGCGCTGCCGTGTCGTGGAACAGGGCCGCGCGTTCCTGCGCCGTGTAGCCGCGGGTCATCTTCTTGAACGCGTTCCACAGGATCGCATAGCTCGAGGTGATCTTGTCGACCGGGAAGTTGCTCTCGAACATGCAGCGTTGCGGGCCGAAAATGTCGATCGCCGTGTGCACCGTCTCCGACCACGCCGCCGCCAGCTCGTCCGAGGAGGGCGGCTCGGGCCGCTCGTGGAACCCCCAACCGGTGAAGAACATGCCGAGGCCGCCGATCTTCACGTGGAAGTTGGGGAAGTCCTTCAGTCGGGAGATGTCGCGCTTCCACGCGGCGAAGGTCTCGGCTCCCCGCCCGGCGAAGCGGCCGATGCCGATGCGGCCGGATAAATGGTTCAGCACCACGCGGCTCTCGGGAAAGGCGCGCATAAGCACGAGCAGGTCGTCGAGCTGCGTGTGGTACATCCACGCGTCGAAGCGGTAGCCCATCGCCTGCAGCCGCGCGAAACCCTGCTGGAACGTTGCGTCGCGCAGCATCTCCGGCGGCGCGACCCTTCGGACGTCCTCGTCCTGTGCCGCGTTGTGCCGGATGCCGCGGAAGCGCCCTCCCCCTGCGCGCTCCAGCGCCTCCAGTACCGGCTCCACCCGGGCTCCGAGCGTGAGGTCGGCATGCGCCACGATGCCGGCGCACAGGCGCGTCCGGCCGTACAGCCCCGTCTCCGACATCGCCGCGATGCCCGCCGCGATCTCCGCCTCGCCGACCGTGCGCATCTCCTCCGGCCCGTCCTTCCGGAACAGCGCCTTCGCCTCCACCATCACCGTCGCCTCGATGCGATGCCCGGTCTGGGTGTCGGCGAGAAGCTCGTCGAACAGGTAGCGCTGGTGCAGCACGTCCCACACATGATGATGCGGATCGATGATCGGCAGGTCGGGCTCGAGCGCGGGCTCCACGCGCCGCGCCAGCCAAGCCGGGTTCGGCGGCGGGTTCTGGCGTCCGGGATTGTTCGACATCGGGGCGTCTCCTCGGCGGGCCGTCTCTGTCAGCCTCTTCAACTGTCCACACTATTGATCTTCAAGCGCACGTCTCCCCCAAAGACGCCGACCCGCCCCGCATTCCGCGCATGGACCAATATGCCTTCTGTAATGATCGTTTGTGTCGGCCGGAGAACTGGATCAGGCTGTTTGACAGCCCCCTTAAGTGCCGACACTTTAGCGCCCGAGACGAGAGGGTCGGCGCCGAGAGCGGGAGATGCGCGCATGTCCGGAAGCCATCTGCATTGCGCCGTCTCGGGCTCGGGTCCCGATCTCGTACTGCTACACCCGATCGGCCTCGACGGTACGTTCTGGGGCGGACTGGTGGAGCGGTGCGCGACGTTCCGGCGCGTCGTTGCGCTGGACCAGCGCGGGCACGGGCGGTCCCCCGCCGCGACACGCGCCGCGCCGATGCGCGAGTATGCCGCCGACACCGTCACCGCCCTCGACGCGCTGGGCGTCGGGCGCGCCGCCGTCCTCGGCCTGTCCTTCGGCGGCATGATCGCTCAGGAGTTCGCGCTGGCACATCCCGAGCGGGTCTCGGCCCTTGTGCTGTGCGGCTGCCCCGGCGCGATGCCGCCGGAGGCGCGCCCCACGATCCGCGAGCGCGGCCTCGCCGCCGAGCGCGGCGGCATGCAGGCGGTCGTCGACGCCACCATCGAGCGCTGGTTCACCCCGCCTTTCCGCAACGACCCGGTGGTGCAGACCATCCGCGACCGCCTCCTCGCCGACGATCCTGCGGCATGGTCGGCGGCGTGGCACGCCATCGCCGACTTCGAGGCCCTGCCGCGCCTGCACGCCGTCAAGGCCCCCACCCTCGTCATCGCCGGCGAAGCCGACGCGGCGACGCCATTGACGGCGTCGCAGACGCTCGCAGCCGCCATTCCCGGCGCCGACCTCGCCGTCCTGCCGGGCGCCTCGCACATGATGCAGTTCGAGGGCGGGGACGCTTTTCGCGACACCGTCGTGGCCTTCCTGCGGCGGGTCGGGTGAGGCAACGATGACGCAGGCGCTTCATCATGTCCTGACGCCCGGGTCCGGACCCGTCGGCCTTTTGCTCGTCCACGCGCTGGGCGCCGACCTGCGCATGTGGGACGACTTCGTAGCGGCGTGGAAGCACCCCGCGCCCATTCTCGCCTGCGACCTGCGCAACGCCGGCGGTTCGCCGCGTTCGGCGACGCCGATCACGCCCGCCGAGCATGCCAACGATCTCGACGCCGTGCGGCGCGCCTGCGGTCTGGATCGGGTCGTCGTCGTCGGCTGCGCCATCGGCGCGATGGTCGCGGCTGTCTTTGCCGCACGCTACCCCGACAGCGTCGCGGGCCTCGTCATGGCCAATCCGGCGCTGCGCACGGCGCCAGCCGCCCGGACCATGCTGGCCGACCGGGCCGCGCTCGTCCAGCGCGCGGGGATGGGCGCGCTCCTGCCCGGCGCGGTCGAGCGCGCTTTTCTCAACCAGCCGCGTGACGCGCGCTACGACATCTACTATGCGCGGTTCGCCGCACAGGATGCGGAGGCCTATGCGCTGTCCTGCCTCGCCGTCCTCGACGCCGACATCGGCGAGGACCTGCGCCGGGTGAGCTGCCCCAGCCTCGTGGTCGCGGGCGCGCACGACGTGCTGCTGCCGCCGGACCTCGCGCGCGAGGTCGCCGCCCTGCTGCCGCGCTCGATCTTCGAACTGGACGAGAAGTCTTCGCACTTCCTGCCCTATCAGGATCCGCGCGGCTTCCGCGACCGCGTCGCCGGATTCCTCGACGGTGCGGTCGCTTCCGTGCTCGGGGCCGGTTCCCGGAGGATCACATGAACGCGAAGGGTTTCCTGCTCGTCATCGCCCGCCCCCCGGCCGAGATCGAGGAAGAATTCAACGCCTGGTACGACACCGAGCATCTGCCGGAGCGGCTCGCGGTACCCGGTATCGAGACGGGGCTGCGCTACGTTTCGGTCGCCGGCACGCGGCGCTACCTCGCCCTCTACGACCTGGAACGGCCGGAGGTGCTGGACGGCGCGGACTATGCAAGGGTCTCCGGCGTGAATTTCAGCCCGTGGACCCGGCGCGTCACGGGCCGCGCGAAGATCTACCGGGCCGCCGGGCAGCAGGTCTATCCGGGTACTGCGCTGACCGGGACCTGCGCGCGGATCATGATCGTACGTTTCCGCGATGTGCCGCCCGACGCCGTGGATGCCATCGTCCCGGGCATGCGCGCCGTGTTCGAGACCCGCCCGGAAGTCCGCCAGGTGCGCGTCTTCGTCAACCCGACTGGCCGGGGACACGACATCCTCGGCGTCGTCGAAAGCCGGATGCCGACTTCCGAGCAGTTCGACGCCGGCGCCTTCGCCGCCTGGGCCGACGCCATCGACCTGGTGGAGAGCTTCGCCCCCTGCTGAGGCTCAGGCCGCCCGGGTGAGATAGGCCTCCAGCGCGGCCAGCGCGTTGATGTGGTTGGAGCGGATCAGCGCGGCGGCGAGCGTCGCGTCGCGATCCTCGTAGGCGCGCAGCAGGCGGGCGTGGTCGTCGCAGGAGCGCTCCATGCGTCCGGGCTGCGACAGGCTCAGCCGCCGCAGGCGCGCGGTGCGCAGCAACAGCGAATCCAGGATGCGCTTCACCGTCCTGTTGTTCGCCAGCAGCGTGTTCTGGTCGTAAAAGTCGACATTGGCCCACACGAAGGCGCTCACATCGCCCGCGCGGTAGGAAGCCTGCATCTCGGCGAAGGCGTGCCGCAACCGCGCCAGTCCCTCCTCGGAAACGCCTTTCGCGACGTCCACGGCGATGAGTTCGAACAGTGCGGCGCGCGCGCGATAGATCTCGCGGATGTCCTGCAGGTCCGGCACGGCGACGCGCGGGCGCTTGCGCGGCGGCACGTCGACGAGCCCCTCCTTCTCCAGCAGCATCAGCGCCTCGCGGATCGGCGTGCGGCTCGTCGCGAAGCGTCGTGAGAGTTCGACCGAGTTGAGATCGTCGCCCGCCTGGCGGATGCCCTCGATGATCTCGGCCCCCACCTCGCAGGCAATCCCGGCGACGAGCGAGGGGCGATCGTGCCGGTCGGCCACGATGCGATGGACGAGAGCCTTGGCGCGCTCGAATGAGCGCGGATCCGTTACCGCCGATCCAGTATCCCGCGCCGTCTTCACCACTGGATGACCCTCCCGGACCGCCGTGGCGGCCCCTTGCTGATGCCACGTGAAGCGGCCGCGGACAAGCCATCCCCTGGATAAGGACTGTCTACACTTTGCGCTCAAAATCCTTCCATGGAGGCACTCAATGTGGTTAGGTGTCGACACATGTAAATCGACGACGAAAATCGTCGCGAGGCGACGGAGGTAGGGACGCCATGTCGGGTTCAGCTCTCATGACGGGCAACATGTATCACCTGCGCCGGCCGCTGGTGCGCAACATCAAGCCCGGGGACAACGTGCTCGTTCTGTCCGACACGGCGCACGACCCGCGCGTGTGGCAGGCGGTGATGAGCATCCTGCAGGAGATCGGCGCCGACGTGACCGTGACGCTCTTCGAACGCCGTCCTGCCGACTATTACGATCCGCCTGCCGCCGTCTGCGAAGCGATGATGAAATCGGACGCGAACGTGCTGATCGCCTCGACCGGCATGCTCCATTGCGCCGCCAGCCTGCGTTCGATGGAAGCCGGAATCCCGTCGATCTGCCTCGACGGCGGGATGCAACTCGAATGGCTGCAGTCCGGCGCGATCGCCGACGACATGCGCCAGATCGCCGTGCGCAAGCACTATGTCGGGGAGCGGGTGTTCGGCGCGGACGCGAAGATGTGCCGCGTCACCTCGCGCTACGGAACCGATTTCACCTACAGCGTCGAAGGCAAGATCTGGGTGCCGCCGCTGCCGAAGCCCGATTACGACGCCTACAAGATCGTCAACTTCCAGAAGGACGAGAACCGGCCGGCCGGCAAGCTCTACTACTACCTTTACCCCACCGGCGAGTTCAACGTGGCGCCGCACGAAGGCACGGCCAACGGCAAGCTGGTGATAGACCTCACCATGCACCATCTCGGACGCCTCTCGAGCCCCATCGAGCTCACCGTCGTGAACGGGCGCGTGACGAAGATCGACGGCGGCGTGGACGCCCGCATCCTGCGCGACTTCCTGGAGACCTACGGCGACGAGAACGCCTACATGTGCCCGGCCGAAGCCTCGGTCGGCGTCAACGCCAAGGCCATCGTCCGCGGCATCCAGCGCGAGGACAAGAACATCATGGGGACGATGCATTTCGGCCTCGGCACGAACGTCGATGTCGGCGGCTCGATCTTCTCGAAGATCCACATGGACGGCGTGATCCTGCATCCGACGCTCTATGTCGACGGCGTGAAGCGCATCGAGGACGGCCGCTTCCTGGTCGACATCGAGGGCTGAAGACGACCATCCCGCGCGATGGAAAAGGCCGCCCCCAGGGCGGCCTTTTCGTTTGCAGCGGTTGCGATGCGGTCAGGGCAGAAGGACGGTCGAGCCGACGGTCCTGCGGCTTTCGAGCGCGCGGTGGGCGTCGGCCGCGTCCTTCAGCGCGAAGCGCTGGTTGACGTTGATCGCGACCGCGCCCTTGAGCACCACGTCCACGACGTCCGCGGCGCGCGAGAGCAGTTCCTCGCGGCTCCTCACGAACCAGGCGAAGGCGGCGCTGGTGACCGAGAGCGATCCCTTGGCGTTCAGCGCGAAGATGTCGAAGGGCGGCACGCGCCCGGAGGCGCTGCCGAAGGAGACCATGAGCCCGTGCGGCCGAAGGCAGTCGAGCGACGTCTCGAACGTATCCTTGCCGACGGAATCATAGACGACGGGCACGCCCTCGCCGCCGGTCAGGGAGCGCACGCGACCCGGAATGTCGGGATCGCCGGCCAGGATCACGTGGCGGCATCCATTGGCGGCGGCGATCTCGGCCTTCTCCCGCGAACTCACGACGCCGATCACGCGCGCACCGAGGTGGTTCGCCCACTGTGCGAGGAACTGACCGACGCCGCCGGCCGCGGCATGGACGAGGATCGTGTCGCCGGCCTGCACGCGGTACACGCTCCGGATCAGGTATTGCGCCGTGAGGCCCTTGGTGAAGAGGGCCGCAGCGCTCACGTCGTCGATCTCGTCGGGAACGCGGATCAGCCGCTCGGCCGGGAACATGCGGCCTTCCGCGTAGGAGCCCGGCGCGAACTTCGGCCCCCCGGCGGCATAGGCCACGCGGTCGCCGACCTTAACCTGCGTCACGCCCGGTCCCACCGCCTCGACCACGCCGGCAGCCTCGCCGCCGAGGACGTGCGGAAGGTGGGGCAGCGGGTACCGGCCCTCTCGGTTGTGTAGGTCCGCGAAATTCACGCCGATGGCGGTGTGCCGCACGAACGCCTCGCCGACGCCGGGCGCGCCCGGATCGACGTCTTCGTAGCGGAGCTGTTCCGGGCCGCCATAGGAATGGATTCTAACGACCTTCATGGGAGATGCCTCTTTCCCTCCGGACCGGCGTCCGTCAATGCATCTTGCCGGGCAGATACAATGCAATTTCGGGGAAGAGAACGAGCAGCAGAAGCATCACGGCGCACGTGCCGATGAAGGGCCAGAGCCCCTGGAAGATCTCCTCCAGCCGCACGAGGTTACCCGCCGCTCCCTTCACCACGAAGCAGTTCATTCCTACCGGCGGCGTGACCGCGCCGATCTCGGCCAGGACGATCACATAGACGCCGAACCACACCGGGTCGAAGCCAAGGCTCATCATCACCGGATGGGTGATCGGCAGCGAGATCGCCAGTAGCGAAGGCGCGTCCATCAACATCCCGAAGATGAGGTAGATCACAGTCACGATGCCGAGCACGGTCCAGACGCTGAGGCCGCTGCCTGTCAGCACGTCCTTGATCTCGCCGGACACGCCGCTCAGCGCAAGAAACCGCGCGAAGAGCAGGCCGCCGATGATGATCGCGAAAATCATCGCGGTCAGCGTCACCGTGTCGAGCATCGTCTTGCCGAGTTCGCGCAGGTTGATCCCGCGGTTGCGGACCACAGCCATCAGGAAGGTCACCAGTGCACCGATGCCTCCGGCTTCGGTCGGTGTGAAAAAGCCGCCGTAGAGGCCGCCAATCATCACAACAATAACGGTGAACAAGGGCGCGATCATGCGCAGGGACCACAGCTTCTCGCTGAGGCTGTAGACCTCCTCGGCCCGCGGGGCGTAGGCCGGATTGATTGTCGCGATGATGAAGATGGTCAGTCCGATCAGACCGGCGAAGACGAATCCCGGGATGATCCCGGCGATGAGCAGTTCGCCAATCGATGAGTTGGTCAGGATGCCGTAGACCACCATCAGCGCGCTCGGCGGAATGAGCACTGCCAGGGTCCCGGCGATGGCGATGCACGCCGCCGCAAAACCCTTGTTGTAGCCGCGCGCAGCCATCTGCGGCAGCGCGAGCTTGGTGAAAAGCATCGCAGAGCCGACACTGGATCCGGATGCCGCGCCGAAAGCGGCTGCCGCCCCTGTCGTGGCGATGGCGAGGCCGCCCGGCAGGCGGCCCATCCATTTCGTGCAGGCGTCGAACAGGTCCGTTCCGATGCCCGCCTGCATGGCGAAGAAACCCATGAGCAGGAACATCGGAATGACGCTGAAGTGAAAGCTGTTGACCGTTTCGAAGTAGATGGTCCCGAGGATCGACACGGCAGGTACGAAGTCGACGAGAAGGAACAGCCCGAGAAAGCCGACGGTCGTAAGCGCCACCATGATGGGCGCGCCCATGAAGATCGACGCCAGAAGTGCGACGATCCCGATAAATCCGATGCCGACGTCAGACATGGATATTGGCCTTCTCCTGGTCGGGGACGGCCGACGACAGGTCGCCGTCGTCTCCCACCACCAGCGCAACCAGCGCCTCGAGGAAAAACTGGATGCAGAGCAGGCCGGCGCCGATCGACACAGCCATTTTCGCCGGCCAGACGGAGAAGCGGATCGTCGCTCCCCAGACCTGCTCGTTCATCATGTAGGACCGCTGGGCGAAGCGGAACGTGCCGTAAGTCACGGCCGCGAAGATCAGGCAGCCGACCGTCATCCAGAAGAAGTGCAGCCAGCGATTGAACTCAGGCGAGAAGCGGGAGGTGAGGAAGACGGTGTTCACGTGCTCGCGCTTGAAAAGCACGTAGCCGAAGGGAAGCATGATCGCGACCGTCAGCAACGATTGCGTCAACTCCACTCCGCCGGGCACCGGGGTATTGAAGATCTTTCGCGACAGGGCGTTCACGTCGATCAGCCACATCATCACGAACGTGATGAAGCCCGACAACATCGACGCCCAGTAAAGGACGGCGCCTGAACCGTTCCGAAGCGCGAGAACCGTTCGCTTCACCTGAGTACTCCGCCGCGGGCACATTGAGAAAACGGCCCGCCAGGCGGGCCGTTGGAAAACGGAGATGCGGCCGGGACGCCCCGGCCGCATGTCGACCTCACTGCGTCAGTTCCTTGACGACCGTCCGGGCCGTCGCCTCGGGCATCCCGGCCTTCATCGCGCGGCCGACCCAGCTCTCGCGGACCGACTGGACCTTGGCGTTGCCCAGCGTCGCCTTGAGGAACTCCTCCTGCGGGAAGGCGATGACCTCGACCTTGCCGTTGGCCTTCCACGCAGCGCGCGTGTCGTCGATGGACTTCGCGTATACGCGGAGGAACTCGGCCAGGTAGTCCTCCTTCATGTCGTCGATGATCTTCTTCAGATCGGCCGGCAGCGCGTTGTACTTGTCGATGTTCATGACGAGGATATGGCCCCAGGAGGCGCCCATCGGCACGTCGATGTAGTACTTGGCCACGTCGGCCCACTTCCAGCCGACCGTGAGCGGCGGATCGCCGGGCGAGCAGTCGAGCACGCCGTTGGACAGCGCCTCGTAACCGTCGACGTCGGCCATCGAGACGGGCACGGCGCCGATCGCCTCGAGCATCGCGGGCAGCGCGATGCCGTAGGAGCGGATGCGGAGCCCCTTGAAGTCTTCGAGCTTGCGGACCGGCTTGGTGCAGATGATGCCGTAGGACGGCAGCGGGCGCACGCTGACGAGCTTCAGCTTGTACTTCGCGAGTTCGGCGCCGAACTCCTTGTGCTCGCCATGCCACTTCAGCATGAGCTTTCCGAGCTCGGCCTGCGACTTCGGCTGCGGCCAGAAGAACGGGATCGCATTGTTGATCGGGAACTGGTCCGGGAAGTACGGCGTGACCAGCGGGCCCATGTCCACGACGCCGTTCTCGACGGCGGTCGGAACCTCGCCCACCTTCACGACCGTGCCGCCGAACAGCATCTGCACCGTGTGCTTGCCGGCCGCGCGCTTGTTGATCTCGTTGCCCATCCACTCGGCCGTGCGCGAGTACTCGTTCGCGCCCTGGGGCATGTAGTCGCCGTATTTGAGGCGGTCCGCCAGCGCGGCGCCCGAGAGGCAGACCGACAATGCCGCTGCCCCGCTCCAAACAGTGATGCCCTTCATCGGAACCTCCCCATGAAATCCGGCTTGGTGGACCGCCGGATCTTCTGTTGCACCCCGCGCCGAACGCGTGTCGGACGCCTGTCGGAAGTGTTTCATCCTTTCCTACCGCGGTCAATGAGTGTCGACACTCTGCCGGTGCAATGACGGAAAGTTGTGAGGTCGTTCGCGTGCCCCGACACGTCGGCGCGAATGGGTCCCGGGCGTTGGAATTCCATCGTGCAACGGCTCTTTTTGCAGAGGTTTTGGCTGATTCGAGCCGCCGTAAGCCCCTCAGCCGCGACGATCGGGCCCGCCGCCGACAGGCTCGCCGATCGGCGTTTGTCTGTCGACACTCGAAGCTTGGATCATATCACATCCTCCGCTGCCAGAGCGGCGACCTCCGCCTCGGAATAGCCGAGCCACGCCGTCAGGAGGTGGACGTTGTCCTCGCCGTAGCAGGGAGCGCCCCGCGCGATCGGCCCGCCCGCGAAGGCCGGCGTGCGCGACAGCTTCACCGGGAATTCGGTCACCGGCCAGCGGCCGATCTTGGCGCCCTGCACCTCGGTCAGCCAGTGGAGCGCCGCCAGTTGCGGATCGCGGTCGCAGCGGTCGGCGGCGGTCTGGCAGACGCCGGCCGGAACGCCGGCGCGCTGCAGCCGCTCCATCGCCTCCCGGGCGTCCTGGGTCCGCGTCCAGCCCGCCACCGCGGCATCCAGCGCGTCCTGGTGGCCAAGGCGGTCGGCGAGCGTGCGGAAGCGGGCGTCCTCGCGCAGTCCCGGCAGACCGGCGGCGTCGCAGAACCCCGCCCATTCGTCCTCGTCGAAGCAGGCCAGCGCCAGCCACGAGTCCGCGCCCCGGCACGGATAGGCGCCATGCGGCGCGGCCTTCTTGTAGGGCGATCGGTTGCCGAAGCGCCGCCATGGCCGGCCGTTCGACCCGGCGTCGAGAATTGGAACTGCCGTCTGGAAGATCCCCGCCTCGCACTGCGACGAATCGATCCACTGCCCTTCGCCGGTCCGCTCCCGGTGATACAGCGCGCCGAGCACCGCCAGCGCGAAGCCGTGCGCGCCTGCCCAGTCGAGATAGGAATAGCCCCATCCCGCCGGCATCGCCGGCTCCGGCATGCCCGACATGTCGGTCAGCCCGGCGAAGGAAGCGGCGACGGGGCCGACGGTCCTGAAGCGGCCATAGTGCCCTGCCCCGCCCATTCCCGACTGCTGCACGTAGACGATGTCGGGCCGGATGGACCGCAGCACATCGTAGCCGAGGCCCCAGCGGTCGAGCACGCCGGGCGAGAACCCCTCCGCGACCACGTCGCAGAGCCGTATCATCTCCTTGGCGATCGCCAATCCCTTGGGATGGCGCACGTTGAGGGACAGGCCGCGCTTGCCGGCATTCTTGTTGTTGAATTGTCCGCCCATGTCGGAATCGGTGACGCCCGGGAGGGGCCCGGTCGCCGCCTCGCGCGCCGCCCGACCGCCGACGGGCGCCATCGCAGCCAGGCGCGTGTCGGGATTGGCCTTCCACTCGACCTTGATCACCTCGGCTCCGAGGGACGCCAGGAAGCGCGTCCCGCCGGCCGAGGCCAGGAACCAGGAAAAGTCGAAGATGCGCACGCCCTGCAGCGGGAACGGCTTGCCACGCTCGGACATTACGGGCGCGGACGACGGAGCGGGGCGGGCCGGGACGGTTTCGCGCGGGCCGAAGACGTCGGCGACGCGATGCTCGCCGATCCGCGGCGCCCGCGCGCCGGGCTGCCACGCCGTCGCGGTGCTCAGCCACTTGCTGACCGGATAGCGGAACGTCCGCCCCAGCTCGGGATGCGCGATGTCTGCGAAGGTCCGGCGGGCCAGCCAGTGGGGATCGGCGGCGTTCTCGTGCGGCTTGCGGACTGGCGCCCAGAGCAGTCCCTCGTCCTGCGCCTCGCGCCATGGCACGTCGTCGTAGCGGAAGGCCCGCACGAAGCGCTGGATCACGTCCAGAACGTGGTTGCTGGCCTCATCCGTGTCGGTCGAGCCGGGCACGTTGCGGGCGGCGAAGTCGGCCCCCGCTCCCGGCGGCTGGAGGTCCGCGGCCATGCCCCAGCGATCGAGGAAGGGCACCAGCCGGGCCTTGTCCCTGGCGGAGACGCCCCAGCTCATGACCCACCGGCCGTCCTTGGTGTGGCTGACATTGGGCGAGCGGTTGGGTTTTTCGACCGCGTGCCGCGCGGTCTGCCGATGAAGCGGCGCGCGGCGCATCACCCATGACATCACGTCGAGTTCGGTGTTCTTCGACACCGCCTCGTGCACGGCGCACGACACGTCCTGCCCCTCCCCGGTACGCCGACGGTGGAGCAGCGCGGCGACGATGCCCGAGGCGAGTTGCTCGCCGGCGATGTGGTAGGCATGCCAGAGCTGCGGCGCGATCGGCGGCATGTCGTAGACGCCGTCGGGCCGCTGGTCGTAGCCGCAATTCATCATCACCCCGCCCAGCGCGAGATGGACGAGATCGGACGCCTTGTAGTCTTTCCATGGCCCGTCGTCGCCAAATGGCGTCATGCGGGCGGTGACGATGTCGGCCGGCAGATCGGCCCCGCCTATTCCCAGGCCGCGCAACATCGCACCGCCATCGCTCGTCAGCAGCACGTCGGCCGACGCGACGAGCGCGAGAACATCGTCGCGGGAGCGCGGCACGACGGACGCCTTCCCGCGGTTGTAGGCCCAGAAATGCAGCGAACGGTCGGGCCCCTCCACGTCCTCGTGGAACGGGCCGATCCGGCGCGTCGGCGCGCCCTCCGGCGGCTCGAGCTTGACGACCTGCGCGCCCAGGCCCGCCAGGATCAGCCCGCAATACTCGCCGAGCTCGTCGGCGATCTCGACCACTCGCACGCCCTCGAGCATGCCGGGTTTGGCCGCGTCCTCGATGGGGGTTCGCGTTGCCATCGCGTTCAGGCCTTCCGCCCGGAAGGACCGTACGGGCGACACCGCGACGACGGCCGGGCCCGGCCGAGCCCGTCGATCAGCGCCGGCGCGGTCCCCGCGCGCGATCGCGCGTCGACACGCCGCCGTACTGGACGCTGAACCGCGTCCAGCCGCTCTCGATGTGCGCGCGCATCGCTCGCACCGCCTTCTGCTCCTCGCCGGCCGACAGATGCTGCAGGAAGGCGCGATGCTCGTTGGCGACCTCGGCAGCCCGGTTCGGCATCATGGTCAGCAGGTCGAACGGGTACTTGGCCCAAAGGATACGGACGAAATGCAACGTCTGGGGCTGCTCCGCGGCCTCGTAGAGCCTGAAGTGGAACCGGTAGTTCGCGCTGCGCAGGGCCGCGTGGTCCTGCGATGCGGCGGCCGCGGCGATCTCCGCGTCGATACCGGCGAGCGCAGCCAGCATGTCGGGCGTCATCCGCGCAATCGCCTCGCGGGTCAGCCGCGTCTCCAGCTCCAGGCGCAGTTCGAACAGCTCTTCCACCGCGTTCACCTGAATGGGTGCGACCGTCACGCCCCGGTGTGACGCGCCGATCAGGTAGCCGTCCGATTCCAGCAGTTTGAACGCCTCGCGCACCGGCGTAATCGAAACGTTGAGGGTCTTGGCGATCTCGGCCTGCTTCAGCTTCTGCCCCCGGTGGAACGCGCCGGAGATGATCCGCTCGCGGATGAAGTCGGCGACCTGCGCCTCCTTCGTCCTGAAGACGAAGTTGCCGCCCCGGCCATCCCTTGCGGTGGAACTCCCCGATGTCGTCGCGGCCATGCCCGTGCCCCCGTGGACGCCCCTTATAGACCGCCGCGGTCGCGCTCGGGAGATGGCGGCTCATCGGCCTGCGAGCCTCACCCTGGGCAAGGGCTCCCCCCGCACGTCGGGGGCGTAGACGATCTCGACCCGGTGATCGAGCCACGAGCCTTCAGGCTCGTCGCCGACGAGGTTGGTGATGACCAGCGGGCCCTCGTCGAGCTGCACGGCGACGACGTTGTAGGGCGGCGGGTAATCGTCGAAATACTGCTTGTGATAGACGACCCAGCTGATGATCCGGCCCCCGCCGGCCAGCGGCTTCCACGTGGCGGCCATGGAGAGGCAATGGGGGCAGGTAGGCGATGGCGGATAGCGCACGCGCGAGCAGTCGTCGCAGTGCTGCAATTCCCATTTCCGGCGGCGAATGCTCGCCCACATCGGCTCGTCGTAGCAGGAGATGACGGCGCGCGAATTGGCCATGGCTCGTCCCCCTTCAGGCGCCGTAGATGATGGAGACCGCCTTGCCGGCGACGTCCGAATTGTAGTGGACGAAGCGGCACCCCTCGACCTGGCGGGGTCCGCACTCGCCGCGCACCTGGCGCACCGCCTCGACCTGGTGGTTCCAGCCCTGCATGTAGCTGTGCGAGAGATGCCCGCCGCCGGTGTTGACCGGCAGCTTGCCGGCCAGCGAGATGCCCTCTTCCGCCATGAACCGGCCGACGTCGCCGCTGCGGCAGTAGCCGTAGCCTTCCAGCGCGAAGGGCACGTGGCAGGAGAAGCTGTCGTAGACCTGCACCGCGTCCATGTCCTGCGGGCCTAAGCCGGCCATGTCGAACACCTGCCGGGCACAGGCCTCCTGCGCCGGGCGGTAGAAGTCGAGCAGCCGCGGCTCGAGGCTCGTCGCGCCGCAGTTGAGATCGTAGCGACCGACGCCGTGGATGGTGACCGGCGTGCGCGCCGCGATGCGCTTCGCCTTCTCGGCTTCACAGACGATCAGCGCCACGCCGCCGTCGTTGATGAGGCAGTAGTCGAACAGGTGCAGCGGCGCGCAGATGTAGGGGGAGGCCATGTAGTCGTCGAGCGTGATCGGCTTGCGCATGAGCGCGCCCGGATTGAGGCTCGCCGCATGGCGCTGCGCCACCGCCACCTCGCCCAGATGCCGTTCGGTGCATCCCGTGAGTTCGGAGAAGCGGCGGAACATCATGGCGTAGAGCGCGCCCTGGGAGGTGAAGCCCCAGGGCGCATGGTAGACATAGGACAGGAACAGGTTGCCGCCCATCGCCTCCGGGCCGCCGTACTGCACGGCCGCCGAGCGCTGGTCGTTGCCATAGACGAGGGCCACCGTGGTGGCGAGCCCCGCCTTGATCGCCATGCAGGCTTCGATGACGGCGAGCATGGCGTCCTGCTGGCCGCCCCAGGTGGGGTTGATGCCGAGGATCTCGCCGACCCGCTCGTAGGCGACCGTCGGCCCGACGATCAGACCGTCGATGTCGTCACGCGAAATCCCGGCGTCCTTCAGGGCGCGCGAGAAGGCGATCGCCGCGTAGCCGTAGGAATCGTGAGGCTTTTCGCCGGCGCGCACCCGGGCGTGGTCGGCGACGTAGTCGCTCTCGCCCACGCCGATGACGGCGCCGACGCCCTTCAGTCCGGACGTGGTCATTCCAGTGCCCCTTTTGCGCGCAGCTCGGCGATGCGGTCCGGCCCGTAGCCGAGGATCCCGGTCAGGACCGACTCGGTGTGCTCGCCGATCAGCGGCGGCCGCAGCAGCTCCACGCGCTCGCCGTCGAGGACGTAAGGCGGCGAGGTGAAGCGGCTGGGCCCGATCTCGGGATGGTCGAGCGTCTGCCAGAAGCCGCGGGCGGCGAGTCGCTCGTCCCGTTCCATCAGGCGTCGAGAGGTCGCCACCACGCCCGCGGGCACCCCGCGGGCCTGCATCGCGCCCATGACGTCCGCGGCGCTCCGCCCCATCGTCCAGGCGGACAGTTCCTTCTCGATCCGGTCGACGGCGGCGAGACGACCGGCCGCGGTGTCGAGCGAACGGTCTTCCGCCAGCGCCGACGCGCCGATGACGGCGCAGAACGCCGGCCACTGCGCGTCGTCCATGACCGCCACGGCGCACCATTCGTCGTCGCCGGCGCAGCGGAAGATTCCGTGCGGCGCGTGGTGGGGTGACCGGTTGCCGACTCGCGGACGCTCGACGCCCGTCGTCGCGTATTCGAGGAAGGGCAGCCCCATGCAGTTGATGGTCGACTCGACCTGCGCGAGGTCGATCTTCAGGCCCCGGCCCGTCGCGCGGCGGTGGCGCAGCGCCGCCATGACGGCGAAGGCGGCATGGTAGGGATTGGCGGCGTGGTCGGGGAAATGGGTGCCCGGCCCGAGCGGCGCCTCGCCCGCATAGCCCGTCTGCCACATCAGGCCGGTGACGGCGCTGATCGTCATGCCGACACCCACGAGGTTTGCGAAGGGGCCGTCCTCTCCGTACATCGGCATCGAGAGATAGATGACGTCCGGCTTGATCGCCTTGACGTCCTCGTAGCCGAGGCCGAGCCGCTCCATCGCGCCGGGGCCGAAATTGTTGCTCACCACGTCCGACTTGCGGATCAGGTCGAACAGGATCTCGCGGCTTCGCTCGTTCTTCATGTTCATGCACAGGCTCTTCTTGCGCGTGTTGCGCGAGGCGAAGTAGCCGCTGCGGTCGATGCCGAACCGGCCGTCCTTGAACGGCCCGCCGACGCGCACGGGATCGGGCCGCGAGCGGCTCTCGATCTTCACGACGTCGGCGCCGAAATCGCTGAAGAGCTTGGTGGAGAACGGGCCGGCGCCCGCCCAGGTGAAATCGGCGAACCGGACGCCCTCGAGAAACCGCGGCAACATCGACCGGCCCTCACATCCGCTCGCCGGCGCGCAGCGCGCCGAGGATCGCCGCATTGTCCTGCCCGGCGGCCGGCGCGTCGCGCTCGATGCGCCAGAGCGGTTCGGAAAGCCGGTAGGGTGCGCCCGGGATCGCCGTGCCGTCGGGTAGCGCGCCGAAGAAGCGGCGGTAAACGAGCTGCGGATCGTCCTGCAGATCGGCAATCCGGCTCACCGGCGCCATGCAGATCTTGCGCGCCAGCGCCACGTCCCGAAGCTCGGCTTTTGTCTTCGTCCGGACGAAGTCCTCGAAGAGCGCCCGGAACTCGATCTTCATGGGCTCGGTGGCACGCAGCGAACGGTCCTGCCAGTCCGGCTCCCGCAGCCGCGCCACGCCGGGATGGCCCTCCTCCGTCATCCAGGCGAGAAGCCCGCCCCACGAGGCAACGAGCGCCAGGGGCGCGGCGAGGAAGACGTAT